>JBBDYD010000157.1:1638-15804 GCA_040901865.1 Bacteroidota bacterium
CTGCGAAGAATTCCGCGCAATTCTTCCTTCGTCTCATCAACGGATTCGAGGGACCCTGCTTTTACCCAGATTTGAATTCCTCCTCTGCGCGACACGAATTCGGAAAAAAATCTGGAGATAGGAACGTAGACACGGTTATCGAAACTCTCGAGACCGAGGAAGCTCCCCTGTTTTTCCAATACACCGACAACCCTGTAGGGGTAATTTCCCACCTTGACGGTTTTCCCAAGCGGATACACATTCGGGAACAAGGACTCCGCGACTTCGGAACCTAGAACGCAAACGGGGCGCCCTCCTTCTGCTTCCATGGAGGTCATAAACCTTCCCATTGCGACATTCGCATTCGTCGTTTCCACGAAACCGGCATTCGTCCCGAGTACCGTGACCATCTCGAGAACCTTGTCAGTGTACTTGACATTTCGGCGAGTACCCATGATTGGTGAAACGCTCGCAACGGTTGTTGCATCCTCCTCAATTGCCTTTGCGTGCTTAATGAGCAAATCTTTTCGGTTCCTTATTTCCCACCAATTTCCTCCTCCGCCCCATGGCCATTTTTGCACGTAGAGAACATCCGCACCGATAACGGCAATCGATTTATTGAATGCCCGGTCAAGCCCCTCAATGGCCGTCCCCATCAGCGTGACGGAAACAATTCCAATGACGATACCCAGCGTGGTAAGGGCAGACCGCATCTTATTCGCCCGAATAGCGCCGAGGGCGATCATCAGTCCTTCTTTGAGGTCATCAAAATAGAGGCGGACCATCAGGCGCTCACCAAACTGGTGGGGGTGGCAATCTTACGTTGGGTGACTAGTTCATCCTTTTCGACATGTCCATCTTTAACTCGGACGCGCCGGTATGCGTGGGCGGCAATATCCTCCTCATGAGTTACGAGGATGATGGTATTGCCCTGCTGATGGAGAATGTCGAACAGGCCCATGATCTCCTCGCCAGTCTTGCTATCAAGATTACCCGTTGGTTCGTCAGCAAGCAAAATCGACGGGCGTGTCACCAAGGCCCGGGCAATGGCGACGCGTTGTCTCTGTCCGCCGGACAACTCGTTCGGTTTGTGGTGAACCCTGTCACCCAAGCCCACTTTTTCAATGGCCTCCATTGCCTGCTTCCTGCGGTCACCCGACCCAACGCCCCCGTAGATCAGAGGGAGTTCCACATTGTGAAAAACGTCAGATCGTGCGAGAAGATTGAATGTTTGGAACACGAAGCCGATTTCCTTGTTTCGGATCCGGGCAAGCTGATTGTCGTTCATTTCGCTGACATTCGTATTGTTCAGCTCATAGACGCCTGAGGTAGGTGTGTCGAGACATCCGATAATATTCATCAGAGTGGATTTCCCCGACCCGGATGGTCCCATGATTGCGACATACTCGTTGCGCATGATATCAAGGGTGATGCCACGAAGGGCGTGGACCTCTTCTGCGCCCATCTGGTACATTTTGGTAATATCGCGAAGATGGATAACCGCTTCCGCCATAACTATCTCCTGTCCGTTGCTCAGTTTTGTGTAATGCTTGCGCTTGCACCCGAGGGCTTGGCGTTCCGGTTTTCAACTTTCACTTTTGTGCCGTTTTCAAGCTCGCGGTTGATTGCCTTAAAAGGTCCTGCGACAACTTCCTTCCCTTCGAGCCCCTCGCCCGTCACTTCGACATGCGTCTCGCTGGTCAGGCCGCGTTTTACCGTTACGGTTTGAACCTTGCCGTCGTCGACAACGAAGACGACTTCATCTAATTTTTCCTCTTGCCGCCCAGGTTGATTTGCAAGTCGCACGGCTCCTTCTTCGGGTTCATCCGGTTTCATTTCCATTTTTGGAGCCCTGACCGTCACTGATTGGATGGGAACCGCGAGAACATCACGGTGCGTCGCCGTCTCGACGTCTGCGCTCATCGACATCCCGGGCCGCAATTCCACGCTGTCAGGAGTCTTCAGGAGAATCCTTACTTCAAAGTTGATCACCTGATCCTGGGTGCCGAGACCAGCGGACTTTGCCGTATTGGCAATCTGCGAAACAACACCGATCAGCGTCTGATCAGAATAGGCGTCCACTTCCACTCTCGCGGTGTCGCCAAGAGTTACCAGCACGATGTCATTTTCCCCGACATCCACCCGGGCTTCCATGCGTGAAAGGTCGGCCACGGTCATAATTTCAGTGCCTTGCGTAAACGTACTCCCGCTGACGCGTTCACCCTGCTCGAGAAGCAACTGACTCACAACCCCGTCCATTGGCGAATAGATTGTTGTCTTCCCAAGTGTTTCACGGGCTTCTTTCACAGTGGCCTGAGCTTGGGCATGAGAAGCTTTCGCGCCCTGGTAATTAGCCCGGGAAATTTCCATCTCGGCATCAGAGACCAATTTCTTTTCAAAGAGCTCTCCCATGCGCTTGTATTCTGACTCTGCCTTCACGAGGTTTGCCTCGCCAATCGCAAGACTTGCCTGGGCGCGTTCGAACTGTGCCTGATAGGCATCCGGTTTGATGCGCACGAGGAGGTGTCCTTTGGAAACACGCTGACCCTCACGCACCGGAAGCTCGGTGATTTCACCGCTGACTTCCGCGTTGATCTTCACCTGTGTGACCGGCTGAATTTTGCCTGTAGCCGTCACGATCTGGGTGATGGTCTTTCGCTCGATCTTTTCCGTCTGGATTGTCAGGATGTTTTCCCTGCTGCTCCCCATGAAAACGAGCACACCGAGCCCAACAAGAACCACGCCGATAATCAGGAAGACGATCAGTTTTTTCCTTGATTTCTTTTTTCCGTTTGCCATGATAGTTCCTTCGATTGGATAGAGGAGTGACGTCAGTATCTCTGGTCACCCATTGCGAACTCAAGGTTCTTCCGGGAGATGATAAAATTATATGTCGCGTTTACCTTGCTCGCCTGCGAATTCACGTAATTCGCATTGGCCGTTAAAAGATCGAGCAATGTTCCTGCCCCGAGGTTGTATCGTTCTTCAGCAACCCTGCGATCCTGGGTAGCAGACACGAGGCTTTTTTCGCTCGCCTCATATTGTTTGCGCGCGGCCTCAAGATCCAGCAACGCCTTCTTTACGTCAACGCTGATATTCCGTTCCGCCTGAAGCAGAGTGAGCTCCGCGTTCCGTTTCGCAGCACCTGCCTGCTGGATGCTTTGATTTGTCTGGAACCCGTCGAACAAGGTCCAACGGATATTCAAACCCCAATTAATCCCTTTTTGATCCTGGATTTCTGAGAATTGAGTTCCCGAGAGATTGTAACCAGCGAATGCGTTGATACTCGGATAATACCGGCTTGATGCCGCAGTGACACCGGATTCCGAAGCATCAAAACTTGCAAGTGCTGATTGATAATCAGGACGAACGGAAAGAGCTTGCTGCCGGGAAGAACCAAAAGTGCTCATGATTCCCTCGGCGGCATTCAATTCTGCCACCTCGATCGTCACGGAGATTGACGGATCTGCAATGGCATAGTCCAGCCCGACATCGACTCCGATCAACGAAAGCAAATCCGCCACTGCCTTGTCGTAGTTGTTCTGCGCGCTGATGAGGTTCAGGTCGTCGTTTGCAACAATCGATTGCTGGCGGTAGACATCAGCGACCGAGGACGCCCCGACCCTGTTGGACTCCGTAATTCGTTCCAATTGCCTTTGATCTCTCTTCAGATTCTCCTCGCTGACCTTCACCAATTGCTCGTTGCGAAGAACGTTAAGATAAAGGCTCTGGACCTGGTAAACGATTTGCTGACGGGTTCTTGCTGATGTTTGCTCGGCAGAAACGGCGGTGGAAACAGCCCTGTTGAAATTGGCTTCACGGGAAAAACCGTCAAAGATCGTATAGCCAGCCGAAAGACCTGCCGAGAATGAATTCTGCGTATTCGACGTTGCTGGAACATCAATCGGAATTCCGACGATAAACTGTGTGCTGGCAGGCCGCTCGGTCTGCTGGCGGGTCCACCCTCCGCTAGCGGAAAGCGTGGGCATGTACAATCCGTAGGCGGAAAGCACACCGCTCTGAGCGGATTCCATGTTGTTATAGGCCTGGCGTATGTTGATGTTCTGGTCGAGCGCAATTTTGATTGCCTCGTCCAGGATCAGGGGACGCTTCGCCGTTGTTTGGGCTCCTGCTACGACAATGCTGCAGCAGAGGGCTGCAACGAAGAACATCTGCTTCATGACGATCTCCTGTGAATGGACAAATGAGGGGAACTTCTATCCTTCGGCTATTGGCCTTCAAAACTCTATTATTAAACGAAAAACTCGAGGCAAAGTTTCGTTCTTTCTCTCAACAAAGCACTTGCGGGTGAGTCTTAGGTTAGACACCTTTGGCAAGAAAAAGGTTACAAAGCAGAGTTGGAATGCCCGTTGATCAGGCGGGTCAGGAACTGCCGGTTTCCGCTTGATTGAGGATGGTCTCTTTGATGGAAATCAGGTAGTTCAGCGCTGCATCGTGTTCATTGGGGATCTTGCCGTCCAGGATGGCATCCACAACGGCCTGTTTCAAGCGGCCAACGACCCGCCCCGGCTCAATTCCGCAAACCCGCATGATTTCCTCGCCGTCCAAAGCAGGACGCCAATTACGCATCCGATCCTTCTCCTCAACTTCCGTCATCTTTTGAGCCACTCGCTCATAATTTGACTTCACCTGGTTGACGAGCTTCGGGTTCTTCGAGGTGATATCAGCCCGGCACAATGTCATCAAATCGTCGATCTCTTCTCCTGCCTCATATAATAGACGGCGGACGGCCGAATCCGTCACTCCTTCATCGACGAGGGCCATAGGCCTTAAGTGCAGCCGAACCAGCTTCTCTATATAAGGGACGTTATCCAGGGGAAGCTTCATTCTACGAAAAAGGGGTTTCACCATCCGGGCCCCAGCCTCTTCGTGACCATGGAATGTCCATCCGATTCCTTCCTTGAACGCCTTTGTCCTGGGTTTGGCAATGTCGTGCATCAAGGCAGCCATCCGAAGCCAGGCGTTCTGGGTATGTTCGGAAATGTTGTCAATCACTTTCAGCGTATGCAGGAATACATCTTTGTGATGATGCTCATTCCGTTGATCCACTCCGGAGAGTCGGGCCATTTCCGGAAACACGATCTCCAGAACACCGGTATCCTGCATCGGGAGCAGACCTGCAGACGGCCGCGGGGACATCATGGTTTTTAGAAATTCCTCTGAGATTCGCTCCTGTGAGACGATTTTCAGGCGATCTTTCATTTCCTGCGCAGCCCGAAGAATGCCGCCATCGATCGAGAACCCAAGCTGCGCGGCAAACCGCATCGCGCGCAGGATTCGCAATGGGTCGTCATCGAATGTTTGCTCAGGATTCAGGGGAGTCCGAAGGACTTGTTTCTTCAGATCATCCTGCCCTCCGTGCGGGTCGAAAAGTGTTCCACGGTCTGGCTCGTTGAGGGACACAGCCATGGCATTGACGGTGAAGTCCCTTCTCATGAGGTCATCTTCGAGTGTGCCTCGTGCCACTGATGGCTTCCGTGAATTTCGATCGTAGCTTTCCTTCCGGGCTCCGACAAATTCAACTTTGCTCTCCCCAAGAGTCAGCATGGCGGTACCGAATTTCGGGAACGTCACAAGGCTTCCCTGCTTCATTTCCCTTGCGACTATTCCAGCGAAGTCAATGCCGTCGCCAAGGACGACGATGTCCATATCCCGGACCTCCCTCCCAAGCAAGAAATCGCGGACGAATCCACCAACAACATAAGCACGCACCGATTGCCGGTCGGCGATAGCGCCAATGGTTTCAAGGAGTCGGTTTCGTATTGTAAGACTCTTTGTCATCACGTCATTCGAACGGTTTGCGATTCGATCGTTTTCATGATTTCTGCAGCCACCTCGAGGGCTTGCAGCCCGTCGCTCCCCGTTACGGCGGGTTCGGAGTCATTTCGAACGCATTGCACGAAGAGCTCCAGTTCGTGCTTGAGGGCGTTCACTTCCCTGACTTCGGGTTGCTCGTACACGATGGCGCGCTTGCGGGTCCCCTGCTCGATCTTCCCAAGGAGCATGGTCGATTTGACACTTGCATCGGCTTCATCCACGAGCCGGAATACCTCGGCCAGCCCCTGGGCAAAATCAATTGAGATGTACGCGTCCCGTTGGAAGAGGCGCATCTTGCGCATACGGTTCTGCGAGATGCGGCTTGCCGTGACGTTGGCAACGCACCCGCTTTCAAATTGCAACCGGGCGTTTGCAATGTCGGCGGAATTGGAAACAACAGCCACGCCGTTCGCATCGATTCGCGTAACCCGGGATTTCACCAGGCTCAGAATCAGATCAATGTCATGGATCATCAGGTCGAGCACAACGTCGACGTCGGCACCCCGCGGATTGAACTGCGCCAACCGGTGCGACTCGATGAACAATGGTTGCAACCGGTATTGTTCGAGGGCAAGAATGGCCGGATTGAACCGCTCGATGTGACCCACTTGCACCTTCACCTTCTTCGACTCCGCCAATTGCACTAGCTTCCTCGCCTGCTCGATGGTTTCCGTCAGAGGCTTTTCAATAAACACGTGCTTCCCCGCCTCGACCACCTGGCTGCCGATGTCAAAATGAGTTTTTGTCGTGGTGGCAATGCTCACAGCAGAAGCAGCATTCACGGCCTCCTCCAGGTTTCGAAACACTTTCGTGTTAAGCTCCGCCGCCAAAGCTGACCCCTTTGATTCGTCGATATCATAGATTCCGACAAGATCTGCATCCTTGATCTGAGACAACATCCTTGCGTGCAAACTGCCGAGATGACCAGCGCCGATTACGGCGACGGTAAGCTTCGCTGATTCTTTCATAAGGGGGGGTTCTCCTGGGAAAAGCTTCGGATCAGCAATTCCGACATTTCAGTTGCCTTCAGAGAGGCCGCCGGAGCTTCGCGTCCTAGCGACTCCCACGATTCGATCAAATCCGCCGAATCGCGGATCACGATAATAGATCAGGGCGGTGTAACGGTTGATTGTCCGCCAGTCATTCCCTTCGAGGGCAATCCAGTCGCTTCCAACGACGTACTGATAATCGTACCGGCCCCGCCCGACGGAAGTTTTCCATGTATAACGGCCATCCTGAAGCTCCATGGGGCCTCCTTTTCGGGGATCCCATCCATTGAAATCCCCCACAACAAACACTGAGTCACTGACAACATCCCAAAGCAGTTCAAACTGGAAATCAAGATACTCCGCGTACCGGTTTCCCCGGACGATGGAAGACGAACCGTCCTTATCCGATGCCCGCCGCCATGGAAACCGGCTCAGGTCGGCTCCGCCCCTGGGTCGTAATTCCATGTGCTGCGGATACTGATTGACACTTTCGAGATCAATCGTGCGATACTCGTTTCCCGGGACGATGTTTTCAATCCTGAATTCCAGAAATTGGGTGGCCAGTCCCTCCACAAACGTATTTGGATCATCGTCATCCACGCTCACTCGCCATGGCCGGGTCAATTCACGATTCTTGTAAACGTCAACGGCAGTAAAATCATGGCTGAAGTATGGCATTGTGGCGGCGGAGTCAGGGGGTGGAACAGCAAACGCGACTCTCACAAGATGCACCTGATTGCGTGGGGCCGATGTTGCGGGGTCCCGACGATTTATGACCTTGATTTCGGGCTGAAGAAGCTGTTCAGCAACAAAAAAACGGGCCGAGGCAAGCTCTTCCTGCAACTCGGCATCCCAAATCTCGAGGCGATAGTTGCCTGAAAACAAAAATCCGTCAAACAACGGATGACCGGGGATCCGGAAGGAGTATTGGTAGGCGTATCCCTTCACACCGACGGGTGACGCCTCAAACGGGATCTCCAACCTTGTTTTGTTCAGAAACTCGTCGTTCACGAACGAGGTCGGCGTTGTGTTCCATTCCCTGTCGCAATGGTAGAATCGCAATTCGAGTCTTGGCGGCTTGTCGGCCTGGACATCGAACTCAATTGTCATCGGCTCTTCGCGAAGGAGGGTGATAGGGAGATCAGCCCGTGATTGGCCAAACAGCCGCAACCCCTTGAGAACAGGAGAGGGTTCCCACTGGCCAGGAGCTCCATTTGAAACAAGGCATATCGCCAGAAACAAAGCAAGGAGCTTCATCATTTATCCCCTTTGTAAAGAGTGTAAAAAACCTGCCGGTCGATCATCAAGCTGAGGCTTGGAAATCGACAATTCATGACCTCCCGCAAATCTGCAGACTCGAGCCGTCCGGGCTCACGAAATCGATCAACAACAAAATCAGGCCGTACAATATCCCGGTAGACTCTTTGCTCCATTCCCTCATCGTACGTCAATCCTGCAAACGACTTTTTGACATTGGGGGTCACAATTCCCGCGGTATCGTACACTTTTGCGCCAGATACATATCCGAGCAATCCGATATCAGGAGTCAACAGCGACGTCTCAGGACCGCCGCCTTTACGGAGTTCGTATGCCATCGGCCGGAGACATTCCTCCATTCCGCGAACAAATCCCTCCATATGGGGAACAACCTTTAAATAATAGAGCAACTGGTTCTGAGCGGTGGAAATAACCACGAGACTCACGAGGAGCCCCAGGGACATCTGCCATCGTAATTTCCAAAATTCCGCGCTTTTTTTCACGCTCCAAACGCCGAAGATGACAATAACCGGCGAGATCAGCAGCAGATAACGGGAGACAACCTGTACATTCAGAATGATGTAAAAGAACAGCAGGGCAAGGGGCCAGGCAAGGGGAAACACCTCAATCCATACTTTGCGAGGGGATGATCTCCACAAAACGAGGAAAACTCCGACCAACAATAGCGCTACTGTCAGTCCCTGGCTGGCAAGGAGGATACCTGCTTCTGAGCGCAGGACGCCGATAAACGACTCCGGTGAAAATCCTGAAGATGTTTTGGCATTCAAGGTGTTCGGGATGACTGTGCCAAAGGTTAACAATGCATAAATCAACCATGGTGCAATGAGGGCAAGATAGACTCCCGTGGACTTTATGCTCACGCGAAAGGCGAGCCGCCAGTTTCGTGTGTTTATCATGTTATCCATCTGCACCAGAGCAAACAAGAGTGCGCCTTCCGGGCGAACAAGGGTCAGCAGGGCTGCCGAAAGCGAGGCAATTGCGTACTCTGTCCGATAGACGTAGAAGAGAGTGAGCAGAACGAGCAGCACACTCAACGAGGTCTCAAGCCCTGACCCGGCCCAACGCAGAAGCCAGGCATCAGTTGCGACAAGTGCGGTAGCAACCAGCGCATAGACCGGATCCTTGAGTATTTCTACGGATAACCGAAGGACCATGATCAAGGACAGGCCCGCGAACAACAGGTCGAGTGTTTTGGCGACAACGAACGGGTCCAATCCTCCAGCGTTGCCGGCGGCGATCAGCAACGCCCACAACGGGCCGGTAACCCCATAGGTCGGTTCGCCGGCGTTGAATGAAAACCCGTTCCCTTCGACGATATTCCGCGCGTATTGGAGATAGATGTAGGTATCGTCAGGAGTATAGGAAAAATGGAGCGCTGCGGTCACATAAAAGAGGAGGATGAGGAGTACAAGGCCTATGCGGAGTACCAGATTCAGACCGCGAGAGCCGATGAAATCCTCAGGCCACATGGATGGGCTCTTCCAGTTTCCTGTTCAGCCAGCGATGAAATTCACTCACTTCATAGAACACATGATCCGTTTTCATCCGCAGAACGCGATCTCTGCCGTAGGAATCCCAAAGGACGGCGGCCATGGGGATGCCGGCTTCCTGAGCGGCTTTGACATCTGCGACCGCATCGCCCACCATGAGCGCTTCGCCGGGTTTCAGATTGAAGTGCTTGAGAATCTTCCGCAGTCCTTCAGCCGAAGGCTTATGCTCACGAACGTCATTACCCGTGACGACAAGGTCAAAGTACTTCGTCAATCCAAACTCTTCCAGAGTAATTGCGGTCGTATGAGTTCCTTTTCCGGTAAAAAGAGCCAGATGCCTTCCCTTTCGCCGCACATCATCCAGGACATCCTTTATTCCCGGAATCAACCGGGCGAGCGACTCGTGATGACTACGGTAAAACTCAAGGTACTCCTTCATCGCGGTTTCGAGCTGCTTTTCGTCCACAATACGGGCCAAGGCTCCCTCTTCCGGCGGACCGAAGAGGGCGGTGATCTCATGGTCAGGCATCGTGTGGCCGCGGTATTTCTTGACGATGAAGTTGAACGAGTCGAAGATCAGCCGGTTCGTTTCCGTCAGAGTCCCGTCCATATCAAAAACGATACATCGTAAACTCATAAATGGTGATTCCTTTGAAAAAAAAGGCGGCAAGCCGTCGTGCGGACAACGTCTTGACGCCTGAAGATGGAGCCCGGTGTCCGAGGAAACGGGCGCTAGGCGATCGTCACATCCTTTGAAAGATAGACGTCCTGTATCGCGTTCAGAATCTGCACGCCTTCCTTCATAGGCCGTTGGAATGCCTTTCTCCCCGAGATCAAACCGGTACCGCCTGCCCGCTTGTTGATCACGGCTGTGCGGACAGCCTCAGCGATATCGTTAGTTCCTGAAGCCCCGCCGGAATTGATCAACCCGGCCCTTCCCATATATCCGTTGGCAACCTGGTACCGGGTCAGGTCGATCGGATGGTCGGAGCTGAGCTGTTCATACACCTTCTTGTGCGTCTTGCCGAAATTCAGAGCAGTGAAACCTCCGTTGTTTTCGGGAAGCTTCTGTTTCACGATATCCGCCTCGATGGTGACGCCGAGATGGTTTGCCTGCCCGGTCAGATCGGCGGAGACGTGATAGTCTTTCTCCTTCGTCTTGAACGCCGGATTCCTTGTGTAGCACCACAGAATCGTTGCCATACCCATTTCGTGGGCCTGTTGAAACGCCTGGCTGATTTCCCAAAGTTGTCGGCGTGATTCGGCCGATCCAAAATACACCGTTGCACCGATGGCAACCGCACCCATGTCGAACGCCTGCTTGACGCTCGCAAACATGGACTGATCATACGTGTTAGGATAGGACAGGAACTCGTTGTGATTGATTTTCAGAATAAACGGAATCTTGGGTGCATACCTTCGGGCAACTGCGCCAAGGACGCCGAGGGTCGACGCGACCGCGTTACAGCCGCCCTCGACGGCAAGTTTCACAATGTTTTCGGGATCAAAATATTGAGGATTTGGAGCAAAGGAAGCGCCGGCAGAGTGCTCGATTCCCTGGTCAACCGGAAGGATCGAAAGATATCCGGTTCCTGCCAGCCGACCCGAGTGAAATAATGAGTGAAGGCTTCTCAGCGTTCCGATGGGACGATCAGACATTGCATAGACGCGGTCGATAAAATCGGGTCCCGGGAGATGAAGGGACTCCCGCGGGATGGTCTTACATTGATGCTCAAGAAGTTGCTTCCCTTCACTTCCCAACAGCTCAGGGATATTAGTCATGGTCATACTTCCTTTCGAAGTTCACAATGGAGAGGACAGCGTTTCAATATATCAAACCTTGATTTAAGGTTCAAGGTTCGGATTGGATGAGTGGACCTTGGGGATTTGATCGTACGATGATGGTCTGATGCTCCAATGATGGTTTGTTTCTCTTTCTTGCTTCTACCCCGAATTCTGTCTACTTTTTCCTTATGAAAAAGCACCTCGTCATCAAGAAGCGGGAGGAAGAGCGACTTCTCGCCGGGCACCAGTGGATCTTCAGCAACGAAATCAAATCGATTCAGGGAAATCCCGAGGCTGGTGATGTTGTGGAATTACACCGACATGACGGCAAGTTTCTCGGTATCGGATTCTTCCATCCGAATTCTCTCATTGCCTTCCGACTTCTCTCCAGCGAACGCGAGGAAATCACGTTTGAATTTTTTGAGGGCAGACTCTCCAGGGCCCTCTCTCTCCGGAAAAAGCTTTTTCCACATTCGGAGACCTTCCGTCTTGTCCATGGCGAAGGAGATTTTCTGCCGGGACTGATCATCGACAAATACAACGAGTATCTTTCGATTCAGACGCTTTCGCTTGGAATGGATCGACGGCTAACGCTGATCTGCGATGCTCTTGAGTCCCTCCTTCATCCGAAGGCGATTGTCGAGCGGAACGAATCTCCCATCAGATCGTTGGAGCAACTCCCGCTGAAGAAAGATGTCCTTCGGGGAACGCTCGAGCAAACCATTATCTCGGAAAACGGCGTCAAATTTAAGATTGACCTTCTGTCGGGCCAGAAAACGGGAATTTTTCTCGATCAGCGTGACAACCGAAAGGCGATCCGTCGGTATGTCAAGGGTGCCAAGGTTCTCGATTGCTTCTGTAACGAAGGGGGCTTCAGTCTGAATGCCGTGGAAGGCGGAGCGGAGACTGTCCAAGGTGTTGACTCTTCTGATACGGCGATCGCCAAGGCAAAGGTCAACGCCACCATCAATCAGAAAACCAATGTCACCTTTGACGTTGCGGATGTGTTCGACATGCTTAAGTCCGCCGCCACGGACCAGAAACGCTTCGATGCAATTATTCTCGACCCGCCTTCCTTCGCCCGCAATAAAAAGACAGTTTTCACGGCACTTCGCGGATATAAGGAAATCAACACGAACGCCCTTCGACTCATCAATCCGGGCGGATTCCTCATTTCAGCCTCTTGCTCCCATCACGTTTCGGAGGAGGATTTCTTTTCGACGATCGAGGCAAGTGCGCGTACAGCAGGGCGCAGTGTTCAGTTACTTGAATCCTCGGGGGCCAGTCCGGACCACCCCGTTCTGCCAGCCATGCCGGAGACCAAATATCTCAAATTTGGAATTTTTTCGGTCCATTGATCCCACGATTCTTGCGTTTCGGTGTGATCGGAACTATATTTCCCCATGGAGCGTTTGAGATGCAAACCAACCTGAAGGGTGATTTTCCATGAAGTCTGCCCGCATTCTGTTTTTCAGTTTCCTCGCCATAACTCCCCCGATCGTTGCCCAGTATCCTGCTGCGGACACCACCATTGTGTTTGAGCCATCGACGCCTGATTTGATACGCGAGAATCCCTACCAGAGTCCCCCCGATGCCTGGGGATTCGACATCATGATTTCGAATAATGGTTTCGGAGCGGGTGGGTTCTTCAGGCATGAGTTTTCCGAGGAGCTTTCCGGGATGTTGACCCTGGCGATCTCTGACGTGAAAGATGACGCTGAGGTCGAGTATTTTGACTATTTTGGCAATTCATTCGTTCCGGGGAAAAAGAACAGGATGATCATGATTCCGCTCATGGCGGCTGTTCAACTCCGCCTGTTCAAAGAGGACATCATGGACAACTTCCGCCCTTATCTCTCGGCCGGAGTTGGTCCGACGATGATGTTTGTCGCCCCTTACTCCTTCACACGGACATATTCCGACAGTGTCATCGGGACACTGCAGATCCCAGAGGAAGTGGAGTTTTTTGAAAGCCTGAAGTTCGGGCAGGCAAAGTATACGATTGGGGGTTACCTCTCAGCGGGGGCATATTTCGGCGCTCCTTACGGTACTCTCATGGGGCTCAGCATACGATATTACTTCGTACCCTTTCCCAGCGGTATTGAGGTAATGGAGGGCGTGCGGGTCAAGAACTTTGGCGGCTTTTACATCACATTGAACATCGGCTCGTTCTACTAGCATCCCCCAAAAAAATGCAGAAGCACCAGACTCCCCAGAGCCTCCCCTGAGCTCTGGGAAAATCATGGTGCTTCTTTTTTTCCACCGTCAACATAGTCATCCACAGCATCACGCCCGGTGACTCGAGTCACATTCGTGGTTTTTTCTGATTACGCGCCTGTAGCGTTTCTCCCTTCCGCAGCGTCATACTCACGAACCCCCTTCAATCGATGACGGACGAATCATTTCTCATCAGCAGAATCCGACTAGGTGATTACAGTGCCTTCCGGGCTCTCTACGAGCTTCATGTAGATCCGCTCTATCGGTTCCTGAAGCAGTTTTCCCGGGACCATCATCAGGTGGAGGATTGGGTGCAGCGAAGCTTCATTAAAGCTTATGAATCCCTTGACCGGTTTGCCGGCCGCTCAAAATTTTCGACATGGCTTTTCACGATTGGGCTGAACGAGATGCGCTCAGACCGGCGGAAAACTCCAATGATTTCCCTGGAGGAAATCACACCAGAGGTTTCCGAGACCGTAGACCCTCACGAGAGTTTTGCATGGGACGAACTGATGCGGGGGTGGCTTGACGAGCTCGACGATGTTCGGCGGTCGGTGTTTATTTTGCACGAGGTGGAGGGTTTTTCGCAC
>JBBDYD010000158.1:0-2271 GCA_040901865.1 Bacteroidota bacterium
TTTATGTTTAACCATGGGCTGTTCTCATTGCCTAACGCAGTCCGCAATCGTCAATCCGAAATCCGCAATCCCTTCTGAGACTTTCTAATCCTCATAATCCCCCAAATCCCATAAATCCAGGTTCTGACACCATTGTCAATCGCGCTCTTTTCGGGACAAGAGTCCCGACCGACACCTCTTTTGCCTCCGTCTTCTTTCCTACCTGCTTATTTCTACTTGCTATACTCTGATCGACCACTCTTCACCCTTTACCCTTCACCCTTTACCATTTTCCATCCTTTCCGTCACTTCATCCCCTGTATCCTTTTCAACATATCAATCGCCCCGCTATTACCCGGATTCATCTCCAGGGATTTCGCATAGTTCTTAATCGCCAGATCCTTCTGCCCGTCCTCCATATACGCCTCTCCCAAGCTGTCGTATGTATTAAATCCTTCCGGATACTTTTCGACGTTCAGCTGGAATATTCTGATCGATTCCTTGACTTTCCCGGATCGCATCAAAATATATCCCAACGTATTCAACTCGGGCTCGGAGAAATTATACTTCTCGCCCGAACTCGCTTTCAGTTCCGCATACCTCTTTACGCCTGCCTCTATTCCGTCTTTCACAATCACCGCCAGGAGCGTGTCGACGATTGTCACCTTCGGCGGTGACCAGGGTTTGTTGTGCAAAATGCCAAGCACCGCGATGGCCATCGAACCGATCGGCACCGGACCTGTGTTGTTCAGTAATACAACGAGGTCCTTTGTTTGCGGAACACGGAAGATGTATGTGTTATATCCGTTGATCCCTCCGGTATGCCTGATTGCATTGATGCTGTCTGTTGAATTGCCGATCGGCACATTGCCTACCCCCCATCCGTACGCATAGAATGTGGGTCCGCCTGTGTGGAAATGCGCTTTGAAATACACGTCTTTCGATTTCTTCGAGATCAGCTTGTCGCCATAGAGCGCCTGATCCCATTTGTAAAGATCTTCGGCAGTCGAATACATCGCTCCCGCCCCGGTCACGGAGCTCATGTCGAAATACGGATCGAGCGCCAACCGGCCGTCTTGTCGCCAGTATCCTTGCGAACGACCCGGCAAAATCTCATGCTCGTCATCGATGCCTGAGTTTGTCATCCCCACCGGAGTGAGAATATTCTCCTGCAAAACCTGAGCAAACGGCTTGCCGGTGACCTTCTCTATAATAGAGCCCAGGATGTAGTAGCCGGAGTTGTTATAAACATACCGTGTACCCGGCTCGAATTCGAGATCGCCACTGCAAAAGGTCTTGATGAGGTACTCGGAAGCGTAAGGGTTGCGGGTGGAATCGGACCAAAAGTTCGGCAGGCCGGTGTAGGTCGGTATCCCCGACGTATGCGTGAGCAAATGGTGAATGGTAACCCTGCCGCCGGTGTCCTTTCGATAATCGGGCAGATAATCTGTGATCTTCCCTTCGATCTTCATCTTTCCCTTTTCCACCAACTGCAGCACCAGCATCGCGACGAACTGCTTCGTAATGGACGCTATGCGGTGCTTCGTGTCAGGGGTGTTCGGAATGTTATGATCGAAGTTTGCCATTCCGTATCCCTTTTTGAAGATCACCTTGCCGTTTTCGGCCACGAGGGCGCTTCCGTTGAATTGGTTGTTTTGATAGCAGATAGTCAGAAGTGAGTCGATGGCGCGGGATTTGTCTTGCCCAAAACCTGTTGAGGTTACCAGAACGAATAGCAGGATGAAGCTCTTTGTGGTTCTCATTCTTACCTCCCGGTTTTAGCCCTTACCTCCGAATAGATAGCTCTACTCGGGACTGGAGTCCCGACCAACACCCTTACCCATATACTCCAAAAAAAAATCCCGCAGACAGAGAAAACCAGATTGCCAATTGCCGATTGCAAACTCCCAATCCCCTCCAAATTGGAAATTGACAATTGAAAATTGGTAACCCGGCTTTCTCTCCGCCTGCGGGATCTCCGGCTCTTAGGCCGTCAAAGATTCATCCCCCCGTGATGAGGGACATTAGGGAAAATTGGGAAGAAAGTAAATAGATGATTTTCGCAGATTCAAACGCTGATTGCTGATTTCGCCGATTATACGGATTCGTGATTCAAACATTCATCCCCCTTGAGGGGGATTGTGCTTAACGCCTGCTCATCCAGACCGGGGATTGATCCCCGGGCGTGGTGGGTGATTTTCGCTGATTCCGCAGATTCAAACGCTGATTGCTGATTCCGCCGATTATACGGATTCGTGATTCAAACATTCATCCCCCTTGAGGGGGATTGTG
>JBBDYD010000159.1:0-2265 GCA_040901865.1 Bacteroidota bacterium
GAGTTCAGGGATGCGTTGGAGGGGACGGATGAGAGGTCGGGGTTGAATGATGGGCCACGGAGGGAATCGACTTATTCGTCATCCTGACGAGCGTATAACCGGCGATATAGAGATTATTTCGATGAGCGGCGGCACTCGTAGAGTGAGTAAGTCAAGTGTATGTCCTCGATCACATCGGATATCCAACCCTTTTTGGGGGATATCCTGGCTGACAGCTGCCCGGAGTCGCCTATGAATTCTTCGGCAGTCCGGCGCTTGCATCGCGACAAGGACGTCGTAGTCGCCTGCGCAGACAACTTGTCTTTCATGCGACCATTACCGGATGAGAGCTTTGAGCTGATTGTCACCTCCCCACCATACGATATGGGGAAGGCGTACGAGAAGCGGCGTCGGCGGGAGGGAAATGCACGAGCGCGTCTCGATGCGTATGTCGTCTCCCAAGCGCAGGTCATCGCAGAATGTGTCCGCTTACTTTCCCCGACGGGGTCGATTTGTTGGCAGGTCGGCAATCACGTGACGGACGCAGGGCATGTGTTCCCTTTGGACATCGAGCTGTACCCCGCATTTCGCCAACATGGTCTCATCCTTAGGAACAGGATCGTGTGGCATTTTGAACACGGCCTTCACTGTTCAAAGAGATTCTCGGGAAGGCATGAAACTATTCTGTGGTTCACTAAAGGCGACCATTATACGTTCGACTTAAATCCGATCCGAGTTCCCTCCAAGTACCCTTTCAAAAAAGCTTTCAAAGGTCCACGGAAGGGCCAATTGTCAGGGAATCCGTTGGGGAAGAATCCGGGAGACGTTTGGGTTATTCCGAACGTAAAAAGCAACCATGTGGAGAAGACGATTCATCCATGTCAGTTCCCGGTTGAATTGGTTGAGAGAGTGGTTTTGTCCATGACCCGGCCAGGCCACGCAGTATTTGATCCATATATGGGAGTAGGCTCCTCCGTTATCGCCGCTATCAAGCATGGCCGCGTTGGATACGGCTGTGATACGGAGCAACGATACGTTGACGTTGCCTGGGAACGCATCCATGCCTTTCGTGCGGGCGAACTAAAAACGCGCCCCATGGGTCGCCCGGTGTACGATCCGCGCCTACCCCGTGGAGGCCATCGGTGAGAATTGTCGAGGTTTACTCTCACCTAAATGGCAAGGAACACATTCTCGTACACAAGAAACGGCTCTGGCAAGAGATCGAATCGGTAATCCGAAGCGTCGATGCAAAGGCTTGTCGCACCAAAGTTTCAAAGGAGAAAAGCAAAGCGGCTAAAGGCCTTCTGTTCAGCCCGATTGAGTTGAACCGGGCTTTTAAGGAAAGGCTGCAAAAATGCGGGTGGCATGAAGATCGAGTCTCTTATTGGGTTACCGCAAATGCGGAGCTGGTCGTCCAAACAATGAATATGCCGGCTGATCAACAGAAGGCCGAGTTGATCGCCAACGGCATCAAGCCCATTTTTTCATACAACCAAACGGACTTCGTCAAGAATAGAATTCATATCGAAGTACAGTTTGGTAAGTATTCTTTTGTCGCGTACGACCTGTTCGTAAAGCACGTCGCTTTTTTTGTCGGTCGGAAGATTGATGTGGGGATTGAGATCCTTCCGATGAAGCAACTTCAGGACTGCATGTCTACCGGTATTGCGTACTACGAAGGGGAGTTGTATAACCTTCTCCGCGGCGGCCGATCTAATCCAGCGGTGCCGCTAGTAATGATTGGAGTCGCTCCGTAAGAGTGTTGATGACGATCCGGCGGCCGGTGCCTATGCGTCGGTGCCTGGAATCGAAATAGCCGGCACATTGCAGAGGTGCGCGAGACGCGGCGCCGCTTCATTCGGAGGCGGGCGGAGCTGTCGTACGAGGACGTCGCCGCGCGGTAACTTCTAAGCATGAGCCCGGCTGAATCCACCTCACGCGCCTCTCGCCCGCGTACGCTCTCGAAGTCGGACTTCACCCTCGCCCTGACGTGCGAGGCCAAGCTGTTCTTCCGCGAGAACGGCTATCCCGACCGGCGCGATGACGATTCGTACATGCGCATGCTGGCGCAGGGCGGGTACATGGTGGAGGCACTCGCGAAGGCGCAGCGTCCCACCGGCGAGCAGCTGGAATACCATCCCGATCCGGAACGCTCTTTCGAGGAGACGCGCAGACAACTCGCGAAAGAACAGATCACACTGTTCCAGGCCACGCTTCTGTTGAACCGCAGGCTGGCGCGCGTGGACATCCTGGAGAAGAGCGGTGACACCCTGCGGCTGATCGAGG
>JBBDYD010000160.1:0-15706 GCA_040901865.1 Bacteroidota bacterium
GTCACCGGAGCCGACGGGATGAGGCCCGCAAGAGTCGTCGCAAACGTTGCCGTTGGCGAATCCGTATCAAACAATCTGCCATACCATTGCCTTCCGGAATCCAGAAGGTTGTCGAGTTCTTCTTCGTGTACCTGCATGCCCCGGACATCAGATGCGACGGGCACCCCTGGGGTGTCGGTGGAAATCAGAGTATTCATACTCCGGCCCGCACTTCCGCCAAATGTCAGAAAATACGCGTTTCTGCTGGAATAGTGATTTGTCACGTGGCTGTAATTCCTGGGAATCGCGTTATATCTCCATGACTGGGCTGAAGCGGCATAAAAAAGGACAAAGTCTCCAGGATCAAACACTCCGGGATTATTTTGATCAACCACCAGTCTCGCGATTTCTTCCAGCCCTGCAGGCCTGGGTTGAAGGAGGTTCTCCGGAAGTGAAGCGCCGCCGTTGCCAAAAATCCGGATAGATTGAATATCCGACAGTGACTCCAAGCCAATGCCGGCTGAGGCAAAAAACGCCTGGTCCAATTTAACCATCCCGGACTCTTCCACTTCGAGTTTGTACCATTCGCCCTGAGCAAGAGGATTCGAGGCTCTTGTCTGAATTCGGGAAGGCCCGGAACCGGGTTCAGATTCCACGGCCACGACAATTCTGTCGTATTGGCGAAGGGTATTCCCGGATTCATCATATTGAAGTGGGAACAGCCTCAAGGTTCCTTCGTATCCATCCTTCGTTGGGGCAATGTCGGTCACAACAGCAATTTCACCAGGAGCAAATCCCGCCACGCCCTGTTTCTTCAGCGTTCCGACCTCCCGCGAGACGCCAAACGCTGGGTCGGCAACAAAACCGGGACGTGGTAGTGGAACTACGCCGTTCCGATCACGAAACGACGATTCGAGAATACGAACATGCACACGCGGCCCGAGCAGGGACACCTTCAGGCCTCGATACGGAAGAAGCGGTGAGCCAGTGAGTCCCGGCGGAGCGATACCGTGTTCCAGGTTCGGAGCCGTTGCGTTTTCTTCACCGTTCGTCACGGCATTTGAATAGCGAGGCCGGAATTCAATGACGGTACGATGATCCGAACGGTTTACAATCACCAAATCCCTTGAATCCTGAGACTCAAGAAGTCCGATGGTCGCGAGGCACAGACATCCTATGATCAAAAGACGGCGCATAAATGAAAAAAGCCGAAGAGGGGATGCCCGCTCATTCGGCTTACGGATTCATCCGACATGATAAAGGCTGTTCCCGAAAAGCACCCGAGCAAACAGTTTGTTTGATCAGGAACGAACCTTTAACAAATCGCGATAGAATCCTTTGTTGGTGAAGTACTGTTTTCTTAAGGTACGTCATGAATCGAAGAGAATCAAGAATGCTCGATGCAAATCCATTTCGGTCTTGATGCATCTCCGGTGTGAGACATGGTCTTTCTGAAGTTTTCGGTTGCAGTTGTGCCAAAAAAATGATAAATTTCCCTTGTTTTCCCCACTTTTTAAGCGAGAAATGTCCAAGCCTTTAAATATTCTCTACGTTTCCAGTGAAGTTGAACCATTCGCAAAGACCGGGGGGCTTGCCGACGTTTCCAGCTCCCTCCCAAAAGCCATCAAGGAATCCGGACATGAGATCCGGATCATCATGCCTCGCTATCGGTTTATCAGCGAGCGGAAGTTTAAACTTCACGATATCATTCGCCTTAAGGACATTCCGGTGCCGGTAGGGAACTCGACGGAGCTGGGGAACGTCAAATCTTCATTTATCAGCAACTTGAAGGAAAAGGTCCAGGTCTATTTCCTGGACAACGCAAAGTATTTCGGCAGAGACGGGATTTATCAAAGTCCGGTGGCGAAAAAAGACTATCAGGATAATGACGAGCGGTTCATATTCTTTTGCCACGGTGTCCTTGAAACCCTGAAGCGTCTCGGCTGGCAGCCGGACATCATTCATTGCAACGATTGGCAGACGGGACTTATCCCGGCCTATCTGAAAACCTTGTATGCTGCGGATCCATTCTTCAAAAACATCAAGACAGTATTTACGATCCACAACATGGCGTACCAAGGGGCCTTCCCCCAGGATTCTTTTAAAAAGACCGGCTTCCCTTCCAGTCTTTACAAGCCGGACGGCGTTGAAGCGTACGGGAAGTTCAACTTTCTCAAGACTGCATTGCTTTTCGCCGACACTATTACAACGGTGAGCCAGAAGTATGCTGAGGAAATCTGTTCGTCCCCGGAACTTGGCGCAGGACTGAACGGATTTTTGTCTCAACGAAAAAAAGACCTTCATGGTATTCTCAATGGGATCGATTATCAGCAATGGGATCCCTTGTTGGACGAACACGTGTACAGGAAGTACGATATCAAGTCGATCGAGGCAAAAATCGACAACAAGAAGGCCCTGGCGAAGCGCTTCGAGCTGCAGTTCGACGAAACCATTCCCCTCATTGGAGCAATTTCACGACTGGTGGATCAGAAGGGATTTGACCTCGTGCTCGAGGCCATGGATGACCTGATGAAGCTGAAGATCCAGTTTGTCCTCCTGGGCTCCGGTGATCCAAAGGTTGAGAAGAAATTCGAGGGATTTCAGAAAAAGTATGGTTCCAAGATGGGAGTGTTTTTCGGATTTGATGACGAGTTGGCCCATATGATTGAGGCAGGGAGCGATATGTTCCTGATGCCGTCGCTGTACGAACCCTGTGGATTGAACCAGATGTACAGCATGCGGTACGGAACGATTCCCGTCGTACGAGCGACAGGCGGATTGGACGACACGGTCGAAGATTACTCGGGATCGGGAAAAGGTACCGGCATCAAGTTCGAGAAGTATGACGCCCGGGAACTCATCAAGGCTGTTCATCGGGCCATCAAGTTGTACGAGCAACCGGATGAATGGAAGAAAATCATGAGAAATGGGATGTCCAGGGACTTCTCGTGGGGTCACTCTGCACGCAAGTATGTCAGTCTTTACAAAGAACTGTTAAAGCAATAATCTGTGAGTCCTCTGAACGCCGGCCTTTTCCTCGACCGCGACGGAACAATTAACGTCGACCGAGGGTACCTGGCTGATCCCGATGGTGTGGAACTTCTGCCGGGCGCGGCAAAGGCTATTCGGGCGGCCAATGAATTCGGACTTCCGGTGATCATCATTACGAACCAGGCCGGTGTTGCACGCGGATTGCATTCCGAGGCAGACGTTGTCAGCGTCCATGCGCGGTTGAAGGAACTTCTGAGCGAGCAAGGGGCCCGAATCGACGCGATTTACTATTGTCCCCACCATCCCGAGGTCGGGAATCCACCGTATAGAATAGTTTGCAACTGTCGCAAGCCGAAGACAGGGATGCTCAAAATGGCCGAAAAATCCCTCGGCATCAATCTTGCAACATCTTTTGTCGTGGGTGATAAATGCTCGGATGTTGAAACGGGGAAAAATGCCGGATGCGGAACAGTACTCGTTCTCACGGGCTACGGTCGGTCAGAGGTTGAGCGATGCACAGGAAACAACGCCCCGGATCACGTAGCTGAGGGTCTTCCCGGTGCATGGGAGTTTATAAAAGAGAGTTTGACAAGGAGAGCAAAAACAATTTCATGATACGCTATTTGCAAAAACGATTATTTCTTTCTGTTGCTTTGAGCTCGCTCTTGCTGCAGGCGTGCGTCAATGAACCTGGTACGGTTGGTTCCGGGATCATTCCGGCATCCGACCTCACGCAGGCAGACACGTTGGTCCTTCCAGCGACGCGATCGTACGGATTGAATTCCGTTTCAGACACTCTTACCGTCCCGCTTGTCATCGCTCTTGGTAAGACTGCGAACCTCGAAGCGTGGGGATTGGTGGTGTTTGACGGATTTGCATCTGCTTTCGACAGCATCGCGGTCCAGTCAGCCGAACTCCGCCTCCGCACGATATACCATTTGGGAGACTCGCTTGGTCAGGTCTCCCTTGCCGTCAGAAAAGCTCTTGCCAGCTGGCAGCGATCGACATTTACGTACAACGACCTGCGACAGCCGGGGTTTTATGAAGAACCGGCACGCTCCACACACATGCTGGGGACCATCGGAGATACCGCCGACATCGTCATTCCGCTGGACACCGCGCTCGTCAGTGCGTGGTTCAGGGCAGATACGACCAATCCGAATTTTGGCATTGTCCTCGAACCGACGAACACCACGGTGATCAAGGGGTTCGCCACTCCGCAACTCCACGTCATTTACCTGCACCCTGATTCGAGCGACGCGGACACGGCGACCTTCTCGGCTCCTATAGGAGATTATGGGTTTGTAGCGGGAGCTCCCGATACCGCCTTTCTCCAGGACTCAACACTGATTCAACTCCGGGGAGGGGCGGCGTATCGTGGTATTACAGAATTCGACATTACCGGCCTTCCGCGATTCTCAGCAATTCACCGCGCACTCCTGGAAGTTTTTGCTGATGCACCCGGAACGGATTTTTCCTCCTCCGTCAGCGATTCCATCATCGCAATGTTTTCCGACAATCTGGGACTCGTTGCGAGGTTCGAGGCATTCAGCGTGGTTTCCGATGTTGCCGGGCAAAAGATCTACACATTGAACATCACTTCGTTTGTGCAGTTCTGGGTGCAGGGAGTTGGCGTTCCCCATGTCGGCCTCCGCGTTTTCCGTGAACGCAACGGGATCGACGGGTTTTCGTTGCACGGATCGGCCGCGACGAACCCGGCATTACGCCCGAGACTTCGAATCATTTATTCTTCAACAACCAAACCATGAACCGATTTCTCTTTTATAGCGTGGCCGTCGTTGTGTTGACAACCACAGCATTTGCGGGTGGGCCGCCGTATTCACGATTCGGAATTGGCGACATTCTGTATTTTGGAAGCAACAGGTCGTACACAATGAATGTCATGGGAGTGGCCCTTACCGAGGACGGGTACATCAACGTGTACAACCCTGCCGCCCTCTCCCGTCTCTCGTTCACGAGATTTGCCGGAGGATTCGAGTATCGAAGTTCCTACCTGGAAGATGGGGGCGGTTCCCAACGCTTTGCAACAGGCGGATTCCAGAGCCTGGCAATTGCCATTCCCGCGTCGACGAGCAACGGAATTGTTCTCTTTGCAGGAGCAACTCCAACCAGTACAGTGAATTACGATATAACAATCCCTGACGTCATTGCAGGGAACCCCGTGACACAGAATATTTCCGGAACGGGAGGACTTTCAACACTCTCCCTGGGCGCCTCGTATCGTCCTTCCGCCGATCTCGCCCTCGGCCTCACCTACACGTATCATTATGGAACAATTCAGCAACGATTGGTTTTGGATTTTGATGACGGGAGTTTTTCCGACAACGAATTACGCAAATCATTCTTTCACTCCGGTTCGAGTTTCACCGTAGGGATGACGTACGACGGAATTTCCACTCTATTGGGAAGCCCATCGTTGAAACCGGTGACACTTGGAATAGTGCTCACCACTCCCGCTTCCCTCTCCGTCAAAGAGGAGCGACTGTTGTTCACGCAGAATGCCGCCGACACGGCCCTGGTGCGCAGGGGTTCCACCACACTTCCCCTTTCATGGACTGCCGGCATGGCCTACACGGGCGAGCAGGTCATAGTCGCCGCCGACCTTGTCATGCAGCATTGGGGCTCAGCAAACTTTTTCGAACCCTCCTCTGTTGGAATAAGAAACAGCTTGAGAGCCGGGATCGGAATTGAATTACCGGGGCGGAAAGATCCCGTGACCTATTGGGACCGTTTGGCATATAGGGCAGGATTTGCGTATACTGCGTCGTACATTGCTGTTAATGGTCAACCGGTGAACGGTTGGTCGGTCTCGGGGGGCCTGGCTCTTCCCATCGGCCCGGACGCGCGGATGAATCTCGGTTTACAGTTCGGCTCACGGGGGACCATTGCAAATGGTCTTTCCAAGGACAATTTCATCCGGGTTTCGGTGTCAGTTGATGCCGGCGAAGCCTGGTTTATTTCCATTGAAGACGATTGAACTTATTCTGGAGGTTGCGATCTCATGAAGCGGATGAATCTCGTGGTGTTCCTGCTTACCGTGTCCCTTTCTGCTCAGGGCTTTGCACAGGCGAACGATGTCGAGGCCGCAAAGAACTGGAGCCTCTTTTTCGAATACCATAAGAACGCCGATTATGCCACGGCGGCCCCCTATGGATGGAAAGTTATTCAGCTTTCGCCCGCCCGGTTCAAGACCGTGTATAACAAACTCGCCGAGTGCTATTACAATTTTTCTCAACATGCCGACACCACCGTCCGAATCGCGTATGCCGACACGATGATCATGATCTATGACCTCGGCCTTAAGAACATTCCTGACCGGAATTCGCAATTGTGGCTCACCCGGGGCTATGCGCTGACAAATTACTTTCAGGGGCGCGACCTTGAGGCCATTGAGAGCTACGAAAAGGGTCTGACAGAGGACCCGAAAGCCGATTTTGCCTATTTTGACCAGCTGGGCAGGCTTTATCGCAAGCATATGGAGGAAAACCCTTCGTTCAGAATCAAGGCGATCGACCTGTACCGTGCTCAGAAAGAGCGGGATCCCAATAATCCGCTCATTCTCGAGCGGCTGAAGAGCCTTATCAGCGATCCACAGGAGCTTATCAATCTTGCCGAGCAGGATCTCAAGAACGATCCGGAAAATCTCGAAAAAATCTGGAATGCCGCCCAAGCCTACATTGATGCCGAACAGTATGGAGGGGCGGAGGATCATCTTCGCAAGTTGGTGAAGAAATCCGCCAAGAACGCAAACTACTGGAACGAGCTAGCAAAGGTCCTCCAAAGAGAAGCGCGGTACAAGCAGGCCATCGACGCCTACGAAGAGGCACTGAAGCTCAACCCGGCTTTACGGGAGAATCTTCTTAACATCACGGTCTGTTACCGGATGATGAGAAATTACACCGCGGCAAAGTCAACAGCTATGAAGGCACTTCAGAAAGAAAAGGGCTGGGGACGCCCACACATGGAAATCGGTGAAATATACAAGGCCGCGGTTGAGGCCTGCATACGAAACACAAAAGGCGGCGATTGGGCCAAGATGGATATCGACGACAAACTGGTTTACAAGCTGGCCCAAGACGCCTTTTCCCGTGCAAAATCTGTTGAGTCCTCCCTCTCCAATGAGGCCAATCAGCGAATCAACGAACTTTCAACACTGGTTCCGAGCCGGGAAGACATCTTCTTTCACAAGGGCCGCATTGTGAACGGCCGGATGAAAATCGGCGGAGATTGCTACAGCTGGATCGACGAACAAATTGCCGTGTCTCTCTGACAATGATTGCCCTCGGAAGCGACCACGCAGGATTTGGCACCAAGGAGCACATCAAGCAGCTCCTCGATTCCTTGAAGGAGCCGTACAAAGACTTTGGGACAACTGGAGAAGAATCGACGGATTATCCCGATTGGGCCCATAAGGTATCGACGGCGGTCATGTCGAAAGAATGCGAGCGCGGCATCCTGGTCTGCGGTACCGGTATCGGGATGGCGATCGTTGCCAACAAGCACAAGGGAATCCGCGCAGCTGCCTGCGAATCGGTGACAGCGGCACGCTTGTCGCGTCAGCACAACAATGCCAATGTCCTTGCCCTCGGAGCCCGTTTAACCAGTTGGGAGTCGGCGGTTGATATTATCAAAACGTTTCTTTCAACGTCGTATGAAGGCGGGCGGCACGATCGGCGCATTACCAAGATCCATTCCCTGACCCAACTGTAACTTTGCCTGCCTGCGGTACCAAACCACCTCCACCTCATTTCACTCATGAATCAATCCATGCAGCATCTCAAGGAGCGCGATGCGGAGGTCTATGCCGCAATCGCCAGTGAAATCCATCGTCAGAATTCAAAACTGGAGCTCATCGCTTCGGAGAACTTTGTCAGCCAGGCAGTCCTGGAAGCCCTGGGATCTGCGCTGACCAATAAATACGCCGAAGGATATCCCGGCAAAAGATACTACGGCGGCTGCGAATTCGTTGACGTTGCAGAAAATCTCGCCAGGGATCGGGCGCAAAAACTCTTCGGCGCCGAATACGCCAATGTTCAGCCGCACTCGGGATCCCAGGCCAACATGGCGGTGTATTTCACCTTCCTCAAACCCGGGGACAGCGTCCTCGGCATGGATCTTTCGCATGGCGGCCACCTGACCCATGGGTCACCCGTCAATTTCTCGGGTCAATTGTACAAGTTTACGGCCTATGGTGTTTCTCCGGAAACCGGAATCATCGACTATGATCAGGTGGAATCGATCGCGCGCAAGACCCGCCCACGAATGATCACTGTTGGGGCCTCTGCATATTCGCGCAACATCGACTACAAGGCATTTCGAACGATTGCGGATGCTGTCGGGGCATTTCTGTTTGCCGACATTGCGCATCCGGCAGGTCTCATTGCGATGAAACTTCTGAACGATCCGCTTCCCCACTGTCATGCGGTGACCTCCACGACTCACAAGACTCTGCGTGGACCAAGGGGCGGACTTATCCTGATGGGAAAGGATTTTGAGAATCCGTTTGGGGTTGTGGCGCCGAAGTCCGGGCGCAAGAAAATGATGTCGGAACTCCTTGATTCGATGGTCATTCCGGGCATCCAGGGCGGCCCCCTGATGCATGTGATCGCGGCCAAAGCGGTTGGGTTCCATGAGAATCTTCAGCCCGGATTCAAAACCTATGCTCAGCAAGTGATCAGAAATGCCAAGGCCCTCGCCCAAGCTTTGACCGACAAAGGGTTTAACATCATTTCCGGCGGAACCGATAATCACCTTATGCTCATCGATCTGCGGAACAAGAACGTGACGGGAAAGCAGATCCAGGAAGCATTGGACGAATCGGGCATTACGGTGAACAAGAACGCCGTACCGTTCGACGACAAGTCGCCGTTCGTCACGAGCGGAATTCGTATCGGGACGCCGGCGGTGACGACACGCGGAATGCTGGAGAAACAGATGGGGGTGATTGCAGGGATGATCGACATGGTGGTCAACAATGTGGCCAAGCCGGACATCTTTCGAAAAATAGCGCGGGATGTTGAGC
Organism: Bacteroidota bacterium; assembly: GCA_040901865.1. Classification (GTDB taxonomy): domain Bacteria; phylum Bacteroidota; class Ignavibacteria; order UBA10030; family UBA10030; genus JBBDYD01. Next base: position 9,014 of record JBBDYD010000160.1, read on the forward strand.
AATTCTGTTCTGCATTTCCTCTGTATCCCGAACTCCCCCGTTCCTGACCCAATGCTGCCATTCCTCAAACGATCCAAAGAATCTCCCGCAATGCAGGAAATGTCGTTCCTCGAACATCTCGAAGACCTTCGATGGCATATCGTCAAGGCCCTGGTCGGCCTTTTGCTTGCCACGATCGTTTGCGGAATTTATGCCGACTTCATCGTTCAGGACATCCTCATGAGACCCCTCAAGGCAGCGGGTCTCAAAGCTCAGGTCCTGGCCCCCTATGGTATCATCCTTCTCTACATGCAGACAATTCTGATTTGCGGCCTCATCGCGAGCATGCCCAACACACTGTACTGGTTTTGGAAATTCGTTGCTCCCGGATTGCTGCCAAAGGAACGCAGGTATGTTGCACGGATTGTCTTTCTGACCTCACTGTGTTTTTTTGCCGGCGTGGCCTTCTCGTATTTCATTCTTCTTCCCACCTCGCTGAAATTTTTCTCGGAATTCGGGACTCAAACGATCGATCTGAATATCTCCATCGATCATTACGTCAGTTTCATTCTGACATTGGTTCTGGGAGCGGGCCTGGTGTTCGAACTCCCGATGGTATCCTATTTCCTGACCAAGATCGGTTTCCTGACTCCGGCATTCATGCGTCACTACCGGCGCCATTCCATCGTCGCCATCCTCATCATATCTGCCCTTGTCACACCGACCCCGGATCCTCTGACCCAGCTGATGCTGGCGGTTCCCATGCTCCTCCTCTATGAAACCAGCATTTTTGTTTCGAAGATGGCCTTGAAGAAACCGAAGGAAGAATCCGATCTGACCGACTCCATCCCGCCAAAGGAAGATCCCAAATGACGGTTATGAGAAAACGAGCAACTTCGCTTGACGTCATCCGGGAACCCGTTGTCAACGAATTGAAGGATTTCGACCGGTTTTTCCGCGACGCAATGAAGTCCAAGATTGGTTTGGTCGACCTGATTGCACGTTATATCGTCCGTCAGAAGGGAAAGAGGGTGCGTCCCATCCTGGTGCTTCTGAGCGCGAAGGCGTGCGGCACTATCAGCCAGCGCAGTTTCCGCGCGGCGACCCTTGTGGAAATCCTGCACACCGCGACGCTTGTCCATGACGATGTTGTCGATGATTCCGACACCCGGCGGGGGCTGGCCTCGATCAATGCCGTCTGGAAGAACAAAATTGCCGTCCTCATGGGCGACTACCTGCTGGCCCGGGGCCTTCTCCTCTCCCTTGAACACAATGACTATTACTTCCTCCATTCCACTTCGCAAGCCGTCAAGCGCATGAGCGAAGGAGAACTTCTCCAAATTCAAAAAAGCAGGCAGTTGAACATGGACGAAGAGACCTACCTGAAGATTATCGGCGACAAGACAGCGTCCCTCCTGTCAACCTGTACCGACATTGGATGCGCCAGCGTCAGCGACAGCGAAGAACGAAGAACGCTTATGAGGGAATTCGGCGAACATGTCGGGATGGCATTCCAGATCCGCGACGACCTTCTGGATTATCTGGGTCGGAAAAGCATCATTGGAAAACCGACAGGGATCGACGTCAAGGAGAAGAAGCTTACTCTTCCCCTTATTTACGCGCTAAAAAACTCCGACCGAAAGGAAGCACGACAGGCATTACGGATTGTCCGGCATGGAGCCAAGAAGCGCGACGTTGAGTGGATTGTGGATTTCGTGCAGCAGAATGGCGGGATTGAGTACGCGAAGGGAAAAGCAGTGCACTATGCCCAGATGGCCCGTCAGAATCTCGCCGGGATCCCGGACTCCCCCGCCCGTGACGCCTTGATGCTCTTCGTGGATTTCGTGATGGAACGCGAGAGCTGAACCTTCCCTATCCGGCCCTACCGCTCTCCCGTTCTTACAACCAGCACCGGGCACGACGCCTTCCGCACAACCTTTTCTGCCGTGCTCCCAAACAGGGCATGTTCGATCCCGGAGTGCCCATGCGTTGCGATAATAATGAAATCGATCTTCTCTTCCTTTGCGTAGAGAAGAATCTCATAAAACGCTTTCCCGGTCCGGACAGCACGTTTGGCCGGCACCTGCCTGGCAATATTTTTCCTGACCAACTCGTCGAGTTCCTCGGCCCCCCGTTTTCGCAACTCGTCTTCGATTGCCGGAAAACCGACCTGCCCGAAGCTGAAGTCCGCCGGGTATACAGTCGGCTCGACCACGTAGATCAGGTCGATCGATGCATTGAATTTCCGGGCAAACGGGATGGCATATTGCAGCGCCTTGCGGGAGTGATCTGAGAAGTCGATCGGAACAAGGATTTTGCTAAGCTCAAACGATTTGCGGCGCTTACGCTCCGGTTTTCTTGCCCTGGCGGGCTTCTTCGATCTGTTCTTTTTCATCATTGGATCTCCTTTCGAGCTCAGCCTGGAGCGCATCCAGTTGAGCCCTGAGTTTCGAAAGTTCTTTATCAGTCTTTCTCAACCGTTCTCCCACAATTTCCGCCAATTTCATCACGATCTTGATTCCAAGGGCCGCTTTACGCTCGATCAGGTCCAGCAAATCAGGCCGAAAGAATCCAATGAGGAAGCAGTCCGTTTTACAAACAGCGCTTGCCGACCTTGCTGATTCATCCAGAAGCCCAAGCTCTCCGAAGAAGTCCCCTTCCGTCAATACCGCCAACTCTTTTTGCTCGCCGTCCCCCTCCGCAATGATGATCGAGACGGCCCCCTCCTGAATAATATACATCCCAAGCCCGGGGTCACCCTGGTGAAATACGGGTTCTCCCGAGCGGTACTCGCGACGGTGAACGATGGCGGAAACTTCCTTGAGTTCGCGAAACGTCAGATGGGCAAACGCTGGAACTTTGCTCAGGAGCTCCTGTGTGGAGCCCTTGCGGATGCTCCGTTCGGAGAAGATGTTCTTCCAGATGGCGTTTCCGCCGCTGTTTTTTGGCACGGCCATGACGGTCAGACGGGAGTCAGCCAGTTGAACGGATCGTTTCCATTGCGAACGATGTCGAAAAACGCCTTTTGAATTTCCCTGGTGATCGGACCGGGCTTTCCTTCGCCCACCATGATTTTATCGACTGACCGGATCGGAGTAATTTCCGCCGCGGTTCCGGTAAAAAATGCCTCTTCGACCGTAAAGAGCATTTCACGGGGGATGATCATTTCCACGACCGTGTATCCCAGCTCCCTCGCAATGATAATAATGGCGGAGCGAGTAACGCCGGGGAGCAAGGCAGCCGAAAGGGGAGGAGTAAAGACCGTTTTGTCGCGAACAAGAAATATATTCTCTCCGCTTCCTTCGCTTACTGTGCCGAAATAGTCAAGTGCGATGCCCTCGACGTAGCCCCCTGCAAGAGCCTCTAGTTTTATGAGCTGTGAATTCAGATAGTTGCCGCTCGATTTGGCCATGGTCGCAAACGTGTTGGGGGCGGGCCGTTGCCAGGATGCCACACAGACGTCAATGCCGTTTTCGAGCGCAGACTCGCCAAGGTAAGCGCCCCACTCCCATACGGAAATGGAGACATCTACCGGACATCCCAGAGGGTTCACTCCGACCTCGCCATAGCCGCGATAGACGAGCGGGCGGATGTAGCAGGCACGCAGCTTGTTCGCGTGGATTGTTTCCTTGATGGCCTCTTCGAGTTGCTTCTTGGTATACGGAATCTCCGCTCTATAGATTTTGACAGAATCATAGAGGCGCCGCATATGAGCCTCAAGCCGGAAGATGTTGGATCCCTTTTTTGTCTCGTAGCATCGTATTCCTTCGAACCAGCCCGACCCATAATGAATCACGTGTGAAAGGATGTGAATTTTCGCATCATCCCAATTCACCAGTTTTCCGTTCATCCAGATTTTTTCAACTTTTTTTACAGGCATGATGACTTCCTTATCGGTGGAACATCAGTCAAATTGGCATTTCGTAAATACGGTAGGTCTTGTACACTTCCCCCCGCAATGTTTTTGCGGCCTTCACCATTTTCTCGTTGTCCTCAAGAATCCAGCCGGCGTCCCCGTACCCATACCCGAGATTTTTTGCCCGAACCGCTGTTTCATAAAACAGGACACCAGCCGCGCCGCTGTTCTGATATTCCGGAAGGACGCCAAGAACGATTACGCGAACAAGGTCAATCTTATTCCTGTGGAGATAGAGGCGCAAGAGTCCCGGAATCAGCCGCCCTTTTTTGTTGTACTTCAGGGCTACATTAATATCGGGAAGAGAAAGAGCAAATCCAATAGTTTTTCCCTTGGCCTCGGCAAAGAGAATTAAATCAGGAACAACTATTGGTTTCAGATCGTTTGCGAGAGCCCCGATCTCGGCCTCGGTCATGGGAACTGCTCCCCAGTTGTACGCCCAGGCTTTGTTGTACACGTCCTTGATGATCTTCACTTCATCATTGAACCGTTTGATGTTGAGCGGGCGGATCGTCAATCCCATGCGCTCTTTCACGAGAGTATTGACCCGCTTGAGCTTCTCGGAGTACACGGTTTCCTGTGAGAGAATGTAGGAATAGAGATCCTTGGCCTTTCGTAATCCGTACGATTCGAGCAAGTCGATGTAGTACGGCGGATTATAAGTCATCAGGACAACGGGCGGCTTGTCAAACGCATCGATCAGGAGACCGTACTCATCGTTCACCGATGGGTTCGCCGGCCCCCGCATTGCATTCATCCCTTTTGACTTCAAAAACTCCTTCACAGTATCGAGTAAGGCGCGGGCAACTGTGAGATCGTTGATGCATTCGAAAAATCCAAAAAAACCCACTTTATCGCCGTGCTCCTTGTTGTGATTATGGTTGACAATGGCCGCAACCCGCCCAACCATTTCACCCTTTCGCTCCGCGATAAAGAACTCTGCCTCGGCGTGTTCATAGAACGGATTCTTTTTCTTATCCATCAACTTCCTGCGATCCATCCAAAGCGGTGGCACCCAGGAAGTGTTCCCGGCGTAGATGGTCCAGAGGAATCCGATAAATTGCTTCGTGTCCTTTTCCGTTTGAACGGGCCGGATGTTTATCTCACTCATGGAGTCCTCTGACGTGGATGTTCAACAAAAAAGCCGCTTTTTTTTAGAAAGCGGCCTTGTATGAAGGAAAAGAATCTTTGAGAGGGGGGCCGGATCAGGATATGACGCCTTGTTGCCTGCCGACTGCTCTGAAAATTTCGAGGGCCTTGTCGAGGTGTTCGTCCTCATGAGTGGCCATGTAACTCGTCCTGAGCATCTCCATTCCCGGCGGCACACCCGGCCGGATAAAGGCATTGACAAAGAGCCCCGCATCAAACAGTCCGCGCCACATTCTCAGGACCTTTTCCGTGTCGCCGATGATCACCGGAACGATCGCGGAGTCATGTTCGCCGACGCGAAAGCCCATGGCAGCGAGACCGGAACGCATTTTTCGGGCGTTTTTCATCAATTTATCGATGCGCTGAGGTTCTTTTTCAAGGATGTCGAGGGCGGCCAGGGCAGCGGCAACCGACGGGGGTGTGGGGCTCGCGCTGAAGATCAACGCCGGAGCCTGATGCTTGAGAAAATTGATTACGGCTCTATCCCCGACAACAAATCCGCCGAGTGATGCGAAGGTTTTGCTGAAGGTGCCCATGGTCATATCGGTTTCTTTCTCGAGTCCGTAATGACTTGCCGTCCCTCGCCCTCCCTTGCCAATCACACCCGTTGCATGGGCGTCGTCCACCATGATTCGTGCATTGTGTTTCCGGGCGATGTCAACCATGGCCGGAAGATCGACGATCTCGCCGGAAGTACTAAAAACGCCGTCCGAGACAATCAGCTTGCCGGCTTCCTTTGGAAGTTGCGAAATCACACTCTCGAGGTGTTTCATGTCATTGTGTTTGTAGCGCACAATGGTTTTGGCTTCGCCGTCAAGCAGCGAGTTCGCCCCCGACGCCATGAGGTTTCCCGCAACGATACAGGCGTGATTGTCCTTGTCGGAAACAACGAATTCCCCTTTTTGGACAAGAGTTGGAATGATTCCCTGAGCGGTTTGGTATCCCGTACTATAGAGAAGGCAATCTTCTTTGCCAAAAAACCTGGCAAGTCGACTTTCAAGTTCGACATGAAGATCGAGCGTGCCGGTCAGGTAGCGGGATCCGGAACACCCGGTTCCGTATTTATCCACCGCTTTCCTTGCCGCTTCTTTCACACGAGGGTCTGCCGTCAATCCCAGGTAGTTGTTGGAACCGGCCATGATCACTTTGCGGCCTTCGATCTGGACAACCGGGCCCTCACTCTCTTCGATGGCATGAAAATAAGGATACAACCCCATCGCCTTTGTTTCATCGGCGCGGGTAAACATCCGGCATTTTTCAAAAAGATCCAACGGGAAAGCTCCATCGGTTGGTGAGCATCGGAGGCGGGCAACTGTCGCCGCTTTGTTTGTCAGGACAATTTTAAATATACTCGAATATGTAAGGAAAGTCAACGCAACGCGCTTGTCCAGGCCAGAGCTTAACCACAGAGGACACGGAGTAGGCACAGAGAACACAGAGTTGAAAAACCCAATATTTCTCTGTGACCTCCGTGACTCCTCTGTGCTCTCTGTGGTTAGTTCTTTTACCCGGTTTTTTTAACCACAGAGGACACGGAGCAGGCACAGAGAACACAGAGTTGAAAAACCCAATATTTCTCTGTGACCTCCGTGAGTCCTCTGTGCTCTCTGTGGTTAGTTCTTTTACCCGGTTTTTTTAACCACAGAGGA
>JBBDYD010000161.1:0-2243 GCA_040901865.1 Bacteroidota bacterium
ATCCGCCAATGCTTGGAGCCGAAACCTGAAACACCGTCGTGCCCGGCTCACCGACCGCCCGAACCATCAGGTGGCCGCCCTTGTCCGTGAACACGCCGCTCCAATTCATTGCCTGATGATCTGCCCGCACATTGCGAAGCTGATCATACCCGGCTATTCCGGGTTCGTGGCCGAAAAGGTCTCTGGGCTCAGATCTCAGATCAAGCCCTTCAAGAGAAAGCCCGCCAAAGCTCTGAAGGGGCCAATCGATCATGCGCTTATCGGGGCTTTCGAGATCAACGAGATCAAGGAAATAATCGCCCACCTGGACGAGGGTCCTCGTAATCTCCGAGCCTGGATAGGCCGTTGTTGAAGCGCCTGAAACCACCTGAAGGGATGGCAGTGCTCCAAAGAAACGGCCGTAACCGTTGGTCCACGTTTGTGTGGTTTGGTCCAACACAGGGGTCATGTGAGCAATGCTCTGCCTGTACCACAATTGCAAATTCGGATTGAAGTACGATTCATTGAGCGGGTCGACGATCCAATTGCGCCCGTTTGCAAAGTATCCGATTTGTAAGCGATCTGGATGTCCGTGCTCGCCGCCCATGATGCCGTAATCCAGGTACAGGTAACGACGATCGTTGCCCCTTCCGTTTCTAAGCACCGCAAATCCATTTCCTTCCATATTCACGCTCTGCTCGGGGATGAAGTCCTCCGAAGAGCCCGGAAGTTCAGGAGAGAGATTAAAAATGGTGACGGGGGCTTTGTCCTGGCCCAGCGCCGAGGTTTCCCCGACAATTTGTGTCCCGCGCATCATGCTTGTCTTGTTGAGTAGCGCGAGGTACTTTGGATCGCGGTATAACGCATAACCCACTTCATAGTACACGGCATATTCCAGAATATTTCCGCCGCCGCTATCCTTGCTGCGAGGGAACTCATAATTCGGAAGGATCAACTCAAACGGTGCGTCGAACATTTTCTTCATCGAGCGTCCGGCTATTTCGACGTGATAGAGGTCAATCCCGTTATGTCTCGCCATTTCCGCCAGGTGGATCATTCCGCGCAACGCCACAAAATGATATCCGGACCATTCGGCCCAAAATCCGCTCTCCGGGGTTGCCGATCCGAGTTGCCAGGTGAACCCGTACTTTCCTTTGAGAGCGAAGTCGATCAATTCCTGGTCGTTGTAGAGGAATCCGACTGCCGCTGAAACGTTGTTATACCACAACTGGCGGTTTGATGCAGATTCGGGAAATTGCTGGGTGATGTGTGCAAGTGGATAAAAGAACTTTTCTTTGAGCTTTCTGCGATCGGATTCTGAAAACCCTTTGTAATTGTACAGGAGGTCATAACCGTAAGCCATATCCACGCCCCAAAAGGATTCCGAGAGCGTTCCGAAGAAGACGTGTGCGGGCCCCAAGATGGTGTTGGACGTGGGATACTTCAAGTAGAGATCCGCGAATGTCATAAGGATCTCGCGGCCGGCATCGGCATAGCGGTCATCATCATAAAGCTGATAAAGGATCCCCATCCAGACAAGCCGGGTTGCAAGCACACGGTTGTACCAACCGGCCCAGGCAGCGTCGTATTTTGCCCCCCGAACAATCTCCGTCGTATCAACGCTGCACCGATGCCCGGACGGCCGGTTCTCTTCGTACAACAGCCCCGCATCGTGCTTGGGGCATGCATACATCTTGTACTCGTACGTTTGTTTGATTGGGGAGACAAAGATTGGCCGGTGCTGAATGAAAGCATCGACCTCCCGCTTATGGACTTCGATCATATTCCTGTACCAGGAATACTTCGTCATCCATTCCTTTGCCTGCTGAATGTCGTGGGCGTCGGCGAGAAGGCGGGGATAAGAGCCGGATTGGGACAAAGCAGAGAACGGGAGGATACAAAGCAGAACAACCAACAGCCGCGAGTACGGGCACACTCGGAACAACCACTGTACACCTGGCATCATGGTAGCCATGGTTCAATCAATGGAGTGTGAGGAAGGCAATGGTTGGAGGGAGAGATTTCAGAACACACAAACAGAAAACAGAAAACATCAAAAGGAAATAAAACAGCAAAAGGTAAACAGAAACCAGTTTGTTTTTTCGTTTTGCCGTTTGATTTCCCCTTGTCTTTTTCCTTTTTCTATTTCCGCATCAATATTCGTATTCATCCCGTCAACCCGTCGCCTTGTCATATTCACGTGATCGGTCGGACTAAGAACAACATGGGGTAACCGCTGTCAACTGACCTGCGGGAGGTTCAGC
>JBBDYD010000162.1:0-2202 GCA_040901865.1 Bacteroidota bacterium
GGAACCCGCATCGTCGATATGCTTTCCGGCGAACAACTTCCGCGCATTTGCTGATCATAACCATAGTCCCTGAACCCCATGACCTCGCTCCCCCGTACCATTCCCGCGTTCTTTGAGTCTTGCGCTGCCCTCTACTCCGCCAATACGCTGATATTGGAACATAAGAATGGGGGATACAAAACCGCGACGTATCTCGAGATCCGAGATCTCGTTCACTCCTTCTCAGCCGGCCTCCTGAATCTGGGCCTGACGAAAGGGGACCGTGTCGGCCTTATTTCTGAGGGCCGGTCCGAATGGGTGATCGCGGAGCTCGGGGTTTTTTTTGCGGGAGGAATCAGCGTTCCCCTGTCCGTCAAGATCGAAGAACTTCCAGACCTGAAGTTCCGCCTCGCGCATTCGGGATGCCGCATGGTCATTGTGTCCGGAAATCAGGTCCACAAGATCCTGAAGATCCGCAAGGACCTTCCCGACCTTGAAACGGTCATTCTGCTCGACCAGAACGGCCCTCTTGCGTCGGACGAGATTACGTTCAGCAGTGTGATTGCACAGGGACGGGATTATTTGAAGACTCGTCAGCGGTCGTGGGAAGAGCGATGGACCTCTGTTCGTCCATTGGATAACGCGACGATCAGTTATACATCGGGCACGACCGCGGACCCGAAGGGAATCATCCTTACGCATGCCAACTACACTTCCAACGTAGAGCAATGCAATCGGCACCTTCCGCTTCCCTCGCATTACCGCACGCTTTTGATCCTCCCCTGGGATCATGCGTTTGCCCACACGGCCGGGGTCTATCTTTTCATGAGTATTGGTGCCGGGTTTGCGGCCGTCCAGGGCGGCAAGACCGCGATGGAAACACTTCGGAACATTCCAAACAATCTGAAAGAGATTCGACCGAATTTTCTTCTGAGCGTACCGGCTTTAGCAAAGAACTTCCGTAAGAATATCGAGAAGGGAATCAGCGGCAAAGGCGCATTAATAAAGAAGCTGTTCGAAATGTCGCTTGAAATTGCTTATCAGCATTACAGGAATGGATGGAATGGAGGAAAAAAGATCGCCAAGCCGCTTCATCCGGTCTATCGGCTTTGTGACATGCTGATCTTCAGGAAGATACGGCAATCGTTCGGCGGGCGGCTGGAGTTTTTCATCGGCGGAGCGGCGGTGCTCGACACGGAGCTTCAGCAGTTTTTCAATGCCATCGGAATTCCGATGTTCCAGGGGTACGGACTGACCGAAGCCTCTCCCGTGATCTCAACGAACACACCCAGCGCACACAAATTCGGATCGTCAGGGCGCATTTTGCCTGGTATCGAGGCGAAGATATGCGACGAGCAGGGTCGGGAGCTTCCGTCGGGTGAAAAAGGCGAGGTTACGGTCAAGGGTGAAAATGTGATGGCGGGTTACTGGAAAAATGAACGTGCAACAAATGAAGTGTTGAGGAACGGATGGCTGCACACCGGGGATATCGGATATATTGACTCGGATGGGTTTCTTTTCGTGTTGGGGCGTGAGAAAAGCGTTTTGATCTCGCATGACGGGGAGAAGTACAGCCCAGAGGGAATTGAAGAGGCGATCCTGGCGCATTCTCCGTTCGTTGATCAGATGATGCTGTATAACAATCAGTCTCCTTACACTATCGCGCTGATCGTGCCGCCGCGGGAAGCTTTGCTGGCTGCCATCCGGGAAAAACACCACTCGTGTGAATCAAGTGAAGGGCAGGAGTACGCGCTGGGGGTTATTCAATCTGAACTCAACCGTTATCGCGAATTCAATAAAACGCACGGAATGTTTCCCGAACGCTGGCTTCCCTCGGCCGTTGTGGTCGTTGGCGAAGCGTTTACGGAGCAAAACCGAATGCTGAACAGCACGCTGAAAATGGTCAGAGGTAGGATCACCGAATTCTACAAGACCCGCATCGACTATGCGTTTACCGTTGAGGGGAAGGATATCATGAATCATCAGAACAGGATGATCATTAGGCGTCTTGACGAAACGTAATTGGCACTTCCCATTGTCGATTTCCAATTGTCAATTGCCAATTGAAATTTGACAATTTCTTCTCTCCCCGATTCTCCCGATATTCGGTAAAAAGAAATCACACACCTGTCCGCCGTCCTTTTGGCGGAGAGCTCCATAGAGGAGACTCAGAGCTCCACAGAGGGAAGTGCTTATCTCTGTGGAACTCTCTCTTGTCTTTTC
>JBBDYD010000163.1:0-15248 GCA_040901865.1 Bacteroidota bacterium
ATATCTCGTAATCACGCTTCTTGAAGTGCTCGAATGCCTTTTTCCCGACCGGAATAAGTCTTACCCCGCGGTCCTTCGCCATCAAATCCGCATACGTCGTACGCATTTCCTGTTCGGCGGCCTTGATGATGTTGGAGTTGAACGCGCCGCACAATCCGCGATCGGCTGTGACGATAACGAACGCCACATGTTGAACATCGCGGGTAGCGAACAGGGGGTTGAGAGAGGGATCGACTTGAGTTACAAGGTGGCGAAGAAGCTCGTTGATCTTTTTCGCATACGGGCGCGCAGCCAGGATACCTTCTTGAGCACGGCGGAGTTTGGCTGCCGCTACCATTTTCATGGCTTTCGTAATTTTTTGGGTGTTCTTCACACCGGTGATGCGTGCCCGTATTTCTCTCAGAGTAGCCATACGTTATGCGGGAGCGACCACCACTTTGAACTTTGCGAAGAATTCCTTTGCGATTGCCTCGAGCTTGCTTTGAAGCTCTTTCGTCAGGTCTTTTTGTTCGGCGATTGCCGCCAGGAGGTCGGCGTGCTTCATGTCCAGCAGATCGTGGAATTCCTTTTCACAGCGCCCAACATCTTCGAGAGGAATTTCGTCGAAGTACCCGTTGGTGCCCAAGAAAACGGTAACGACCTGTTTCTCCACGGGCATGGGAGCGTACTGATTTTGCTTTAGGAGCTCTACAAGGCGGGAACCTCGCCGCAGCTGCTGCTGGGTTGACTTGTCAAGGTCGGATCCGAACTTTGCAAACGCTTCAAGTTCGCGGTACTGGGCGAGCTCGATCCGAAGGCGTCCGGCCACTTTCTTCATCGCTTTAATCTGCGCGTTGCCGCCCACGCGGGACACCGAGATGCCGACGTTGATGGCAGGACGGATGCCCGAGTTAAACAAACTCGATTCCAGATAGATCTGGCCGTCCGTGATCGAAATAACGTTGGTCGGAATGTATGCCGCTACGTCGCCGGCCTGGGTTTCGATGATCGGCAATGCGGTGAGGCTTCCGCCGCCCAAGTCATCATTCAGCTTCGAGGCACGTTCCAGTAAGCGAGAGTGGAGATAGAACACATCGCCGGGATATGCTTCGCGTCCCGGGGGACGCCGGAGCAACAGGGACATTTGCCTGTACGCCTGTGCCTGCTTCGTCAAGTCATCATAGATCACCAGGGCATGGCGTCCGGTGTCGCGGAAGGACTCGCCAAGGGTCGCGCCCGAGTAGGGAGCGATGAATTGGAGCGGTGCAGGATCGCTCGCAGTCGCCGTGATCACGGTCGTGTATTCCATGGCCCCTGCTTCCTCGAGCCGGTCCACCACCTGAGCCACCGTTGAACCTTTTTGTCCTATTGCCACATATATGCAAAACACCGGCTTGACGCCTTCTTTGCGTGCCTTTTCGGTGTGCGTGTACTGCTGATTGATAATCGTGTCGATCGCAATTGCAGTCTTGCCCGTCTGCCTATCGCCAATGATCAGTTCGCGTTGACCCCGCCCGATCGGAGTCATTCCGTCGACCGCTTTGATTCCCGTTTGCAGGGGTTCTTTCACCGGCTGTCGTTGAATGACACCGAGGGCTTTGCGCTCAATGGGGAGCGATTTGTCGGTTTTGATCGGACCCTTTCCATCCAGCGGTTCACCCAGGGGATTGATGACGCGGCCCAGCATGGCCTCACCGACCTTCATGGACGCCACGCGCCCGGTCCGCTTCACCGTATCGCCTTCTTTGATATGCGAACCCTCGCCAAAGATAACGCAGCCGACGTTATCTTCTTCCAGGTTCAGCGTCATGCCGAAGATATTGCCGGGGAATTCGATCAGTTCGCCGGCCATCACTTTGGACAGGCCGTAGATGCGTGCAATGCCATCGCCGACCTGCAGGACGGTCCCGACATCATACACATCCATTTCCTTCTCAAATCCGGAAAGCTGTTTCCGCAGGACTGCGGATACTTCATCGGGTCTCACTTCTGCCATATTTGGTCCTTTGATAAAGCTCTTGGTTTCAGGTTAAAGGTTCATGGTTCATGGTTTGGTTCACAAATCTTGACAAACCTGGAACCTGAACTCGGAACCGCTAGTTCGATCCGACACCTTCTGCAAACCGCTCCCGAAGGAGTTCAAGCTGACGTTTGACACTTCCATCGTATACTGTATCCCCCACCCGGGCGACAAATCCGCCCTTCAGATGTTTATCGAGACTGAACGCCAGTCGAACACTCTTGCGGGTCAGACTTTCGAACTTCTTCCGGATACTTTCGTGCTGGTCTTTGGAAAGCTCAGTCGCGGCCTTGATCTCCACATTGACAATCCCGAGACGGTCATCCCTGAGTGCGAAAAATTGTTGGAGCATGTCGGCCAGAACCCCTTCCCGGCCTTTTTCGGTGAGAAGATCCAGAAAACTCATCGTGAGCGCATTCAGCTTCTTCGCGAACATTTCGCGCAGGGCCTCCCGCTTCTTGTCCTTTTTGATGACGGGGCTTTTGAGGAACACCTGGAGATCGCGGGATTCGCTCAGCAGGCGTTGCAGCATTTCGCAATCACCCGAGACCTTTTCCAGGAGATTCTGCTGCTCCGCCGCCGTGATCAGGGCTTCTGCATATCGTCGTGCAACTCGGTACTGGCGCATGGGATCCTGACCGGCCTCAGTTCTTCAATTGGTTCAATGCGTTGTCCACAATTTTCTTGTGTTTCGCGGCGTCCAGGGTTTCATCCAGAATTTTTTCCGCGGCCTTGATGGCGAGATCCGCCACCTCTCCCCTCAGCTGCTGTTTCGCCGCCTCGATATCCCTCTGAATTTCCTCTTTGGCAGCCTGCAGTTCATGCTGGGCGTGTTGATGGGCCTTGCCCACAATGTCCTCCTTCACCTTCTCACCCAACGCCTTCGCCTCGCGAATGATTTTCCGGTATTCCTCTTCCGCTCTGGCGATGTTGCGTTCGTTTTGCTTCAGCAGTTCCGCCGCCTCGGCCCGCGCCCGCTCGGCCTGCTCCAGGGAATCGCGGATTTTTTCTTCGCGATCCTGCAGGGTTTTGATCAGTGGTTTCCACGCGAATTTGCCGAGGACAAGGACGAGAAGCACAAACACCACCGTCGTCCAGATGCTCAATCCGGGGTTAATGTCAAACATAGTTCACCTTCATTCGTGGCGAAACGATGAGACCGGCAGTCTTATGATTTCAGTGCAAGCAGAATGCAGATCGCGAGCGCGAAGAACGTCGCACCTTCGATGAGGGCGGCCGCGATGATCATTGAAGTCCGCACTGCGCCTGCAACTTCGGGCTGACGACCGCTGGCTTCCATTGCCGCCGAAGCGAGCTTGCCGATACCGAACGCGGCGCCGAGGACCACGATTCCGGCTCCGATGCCGGCGGCCATGTATCCCCACTGATATGCTGCAAATTTTGCTACTTCAATTGCCTGCTCCATTGTTCCTCCTGGTGGATGGTATTGTTAAATGGTGATTATTCAGGGAATGATTGACTCAATGTCCGTGTTCGCCGTGCTCTTCCTGGGGAATTCCCAAACCCATGAAAACGGCTGTCAGCATCGCAAAGACGTAGGCCTGGATGAACGCCACGAGAAGCTCCAGCATGTTGATCGCCACAACGAACAAAACGGGAACCGGGGCGAAATAGATCGATTGCCCGAGAAATACAAATCCCAGCAGGGCCAGGATGACAATATGTCCCCCGCTCATGTTTGCAAACAAACGCATGCAGAGAGCGAACGCTTTCGTGAAAATGCCCAGGAACTCGATGGGAATCATGATGGGCCACAACCACCAGGCCACACCGCCCGTAAAGTGCGCCAGGTAATGCGTGAACCCCTGGGCCCGAATGGCGGCAATTTGAATCATCGCGAACGCCACCAGAGCAAGGCCTGCGGTAACGGAGATGTTTCCCGTTGCCGATGCTCCGAACGGCATCAGCCCGAGCAGGTTCATAATCAATACATAAAGAAAGGTCGTCAGGATGAACGGAACGTAGCGTAATCCGGCATGCCCCATGGTGGGAAGCACCACTTCGTCTCTCACGAAGACCACAAAAATTTCCACCAGGTTTGCAAACCCAGAGGGGACGACGCTCTTTCGGATTTTCCTTGAAGCGGAGACTGCGATCAAGGTCAGAAGAACAGCAGCAAGAAGAAGAAAGAACACATGCTTGGTGACCGAAAGATCGATGGTCAGGCCGGCAATCTGGACAGGAGGGAACGGCGGAATGTCCCAATGGCCGCCGGGATACTCCAAGGTCCTCGAATCGTACATATGTTCGAGGAGGTCATTGAAATCGAACTTGCTCCCATGCCCGGCCACGGCAAGTGTATCGGCAGGAGAGACTGTTAGAACAGAATCCGGGGGAGCAGGCGTTTGAATCACAATTCCGCTGATTTGTTTTTCAGAGTGACTTTCTTTTGGAGAAACACAATTTCCAGAGTCAGATTAACCGCATAGAATCCCAGCAGCGTAAACATCAGGGTCAGCGAATCGAACCCGTATCCTTTGATAAGCACGAGCACGGCCAGGGCCATCAGGAAAAGTCGGGCAGCCATCCCTCCCAGCACAACTTTCAGAAATACGGTGTGGGATTTGTCGAACGCAAATTCCACGGACAGAAATCCCAGCAGAAAATTCACTATGCTTATTACCGCTCCGGCCAAAAAACTCCGGTAGTTGTCCCCCCCTCCCGATGAGGAAAGAAGCATCAACCCCGCTATTGTCAGCACCGCATACCACACACCCACCCATCGCAGAAACAACCAGTCAATCTTCACGCGCCCTCACTTCATCTTTCCGCTCCAGTTTCGAAACGGTTGTAAAGAATTTAATGAAGCCGCCGGTCGTTCCCAGAACCAACCCCGTGAGCATGAGCCAGGGTGATGTATTCCACTGCGCATCGAGCCACACGCCAAGTAACAGGAAGACGACGACAGAAGCAGCGAGCTGGAATCCAAGCGTAAGGTAGGGTGAATATTCCCGCAGCGATCGAAGCCCCATCCGGTCATGCCGTCCAGGCTTGTCATTCTTCGGATTCGGCTTTGGGTCTCGGCTTTGGGGCATACATGCTCCCGCTGCCTAGTGCCTGGGTTCGTACGAAGAACCTTTATCGGCCATGGTCACACGGCCGTCAAACAAACACCCTTCATCGATGACCAGCCGCGTCGCCCGGATATCACCCCGGACACTTGATTTCCCCTCGAACACGATTTTCTCCACTGCGTTGATCGAACCTCTGATCTTTCCGCCGACCGTCACATTCTTCGCCGAAACATTTCCTTCAATCTCACCCGCGATACCCACCGCAAGAGATTCGCTCGCCGCGACTTCTCCGATCACCTTGCCGTCGACACGGACACTCCCCTGACTTCGGATCTTCCCCTCCACAACCGTACCCGGGCCGATGATATTCAGTTCTTTGACAGGATCGTTTTTAGCCACTGGACACTCACAATGTAATGTTCAACAAGTATGAGGAAGGATCCACCGGTGTACCGTCCTTCCATATTTCAAAATGCAGATGCGGACCCGAGCTCATACGGCCCGAATTCCCCAGGAGGGCAATCGGCTCGCCACGCTTGACAAAGAGATTCGCGTCCTTCAACAATGATTGATTGTGCTTGTAAAAAGTCAAAAACCCGCCGGTATGAGAGAGGATCAGCACAAAGCCCTCGTCCACCGTCCATCCGGAAAACACCACAAATCCATCGGCTGCCGCATTCACCGGTGTTCCGATTTTCCCTGCGATATCGAGTCCGAAATGTCTCTGTTGCACCTCGAACCCGCGTGTAACATAGCCTTCTGTTGGAAGAATCGCCGGGAAGGAGATTTTTTGGATCGCCTCGTTTGTCGTCTGAACCGGAAGAGGGTATGACGCCGAACGGGCGATAATCCGGTAGGAAGACTCCGGGCGCCGCTGTTCTGCCGACCTGGAGTTCTCACTTTGACGCCGCGCGTTTCGGGTCACAACGATTCCCGAATCCGTCGCCACAGCCTGCTCGCCGAGCGCGTTGCGAAGCTTCACATTGTATCCCCGCAGTTCAATCAACTGCTCCATCAAGGAAGCCATCTTCTGATTGAGCGAAACCAGTTCCTGCGTGTAGCGTATTTCCAGAGCCGGGTTCGGGATATTGATCCAAGTCCCTAGCGGCGTATAGATCAGTAAGACAAAAACAAGACCCACAATGCTGCCAACAAATCCAAATGCCAGGACCAAAACCTGCCAGAATGCGAGCCTGAGGTTTCTCGGCTCTGCAACATCGTCGTTCGGAACGAGAAGAAAGGTATATCCTCTCTTCTTTGACCTATGGTGTGATGAATCGGCAGGCATGTGACCTTTCCATCAGCCCGTTTTTAGGCGAACTGATTCAAAAATTGCCAAAAAATATAGAGAAAAGATGCCCGAAAGTCAAAGCAATTTTGCTCAAAAAGCGGGGTTATGAGCTTCAACGAGACGGCTGATGAGAGATTGGAGTTTGATGCGGAATGAAGCCCGGTCAAATCCTTCGGCATGGCGACGGATGGCGTGCGGGTCGAACTGCATTTGATCAAGACGTTGAATCGCATCGACGAGACTTACAACGGTTTGCTCGCCGAAAAAAACTCCCGTGGTTCCATCGACTATGGTCTCCAACGCGCCGCCCCGGCCGAAGGCAACCACCGGCTTGCCACTGGCCATTGCTTCGAGCGGAACGATGCCAAAATCCTCGACACCAGGAAAAAGCACTGCTCTGCATTGACCATAGAATCGGGCAAGCTCGGAATCGCTCTGCCAACCAAGGAAGCTGACGTCCGGGCCCGCCATGGATCTGAGTTTGCCCTCGTCCGGCCCGGTCCCAACAATCTTCAAGGGTCGTTTGAGTGCCTGGCAGGCCTGAATGGCGAGGTCGATCCGCTTATAGGGGACCAGCGCGCTTACAACAAGAAACGATCCATCGTTCTCCGCTGAAATTTCAAACGCTGGTGTATCCACGGGAGCATGCAGGACTTCAGACGAGCGGCCATAGCATGATTGAATTCTCGCCGCGACATTGCGGGAGTTGGCGATGAACGTGTGGACGCGGTCGCTCGTCCGGACATCCCACGCGCGAAGGCGGGGAGCCACAAATCTCATCGCAGTCCTTGTGAGAAATCCTGCCTTTCCTTTTCCGAAATATTCGTCGTACTGATCCCACACATACCGCATGGGCGTGTGGCAGTAACAGATGTGTATAGCACCTTTGGCCGGAATGGCGCCCTTGGCAACGGCGTGACTTGAAGAGATGATGAGTTTGTAACCGGAAAAATTAAAAGACTCTATGGCTCGCGGAAAGAGCGGAAGGTAGGATCTGTATTTTGTGCTTTTCAACGGAGCATGCTGGAGAAACGAGGTCCGAATCGTATGCCGTTCAATAATCGGGGAAACGGATCCTTTGTTGTGAATAAGCGTGAAGATCGGGGCACCTGGAAAGAGCTCACAAAGAACCTCAAGGACCTTTTCACCCCCGCGCATGCCGGTCAGCCAGTCGTGGACAAGAGCGATCTGGTGGCTTGGGGGAAAGGTCATGGGGATTGCGGATTTCGGATTGTTGATTTCGGACTGCGTTCAGCTCGCATGGAATAACGGAATGGTGGAATATTGGAATGGAAAAAAGTAAGGAGAAGCGATTGCAGATGCAATGCTGGTTGATTGCGGATTGCGGAATGCACGCTTTTTGTGTCCCGCCGCTTTGTGGCGGGATGGATTTCGGACTGCGTTATGCTTGGATATGGGACACGGAAAAAGCGGATCAGGCGGAAAAAGAACGGATTGAGATGAGCCTTGTTTGGGTTTCACAGTCCGCAATCCGCATTCCCAAATCCGAAATCATTCCTCACTCTTCACGAAGATTGCATCCCAATCACCTACTGCATATATTCCATCCATCCATCCATCAACCATCCCATGTCTCTTCTTCTCGCCCTCATTATTCTGGCCGCGTTGTTTCTGATTTCTGCAGCACTTGTGGTGCTTGTCGTGGGCCCGCTTATTCTTCTCCAGCCGGAACGACGCACCAAGGAATGGTACCGCGGCAAAACGGATCTGCTTGAACCGCGCGACGCCGGGTTGCCCCAGGAAGACGTCAGCATTACCGGACACGATGGCGTTCTTCTCAAAGGCTGGCTTGTCGCCCAGAAACGGGGGAAAAAGACCAAGGGGACCATTCTGTATTTGCACGGCGTGGGTGACTGCAAAACTGCCGGGGTTGCTCATGCCCGCCTCTTTTATAAACACGGATACAACGTACTTCTTTATGATTCACGAGCTCATGGCGAGAGTGGAGGGACATTCTGTACCTACGGCTATTACGAGAAGCACGATGTTTCATCCGCCATTGCATTTCTCCAGTCGAAGAAAGGCCTGAAGGTCGGGCATATTGGTGTTTTCGGAACCTCGATGGGTGCAGCCATTGCAATTCAGGCCGCCGCGACCGAGAACAGGATTAAGACCGTTGTTGCAGAGGCATGTTTTACGGATTTGCGTACCATTTCCGTGGATTACCAAAGAAGGATAGTGAAGCTCCCCTGGCATTTCCTCCGCAATGTCGCGATGGGGCGCTCGCAGAAGATTGCAGGGTTCAGAGCACTTGACGTCTCACCGGTTCTCGCTGTCCGAACGCTCGCGATCCCCCTCCTGTTTGTCCACGGAACGGCAGACCGGCTTATCAACTATGAGTATTCCAAAACCCTCTATCATTACGCTAACGAACCAAAAGAGATCCTTCTCGTCCCGGGTGGTAACCACACGGATGTTTGGGAAATTGCCGGAGACAAGTATGAGAACACAATTCTTTCATTTTTTGCAAAGAACCTTCGTTAGCGTCGCAGTCTCTGCGGTCTTCACCATGGCTTCGGGGTCCGTATCTGCCCAAACTCCGTTTTCGCAGGACAGCGCCTACGCGTATCTCAAGGTTCTGGCCGGCACTATCGGGGCTAGACCCATGGGGTCGCCGGCTGAACGGGCCGCGATGAATTACGCGGTGGCACAGTTCCGCTCCTTCGGCCTTGACGAGGCCTTTGTTCTGTCGATGCGGGAAGCCATTTCAAGCACCCTCGGGAGCGGAGTGAATACGAACAGCGGAATCGCTGTCGGGGTGCTCAAGGGAGCAACGGACCGCGTGATCGTGATTGGCGGACATATCGATTCGGCCGATCCCGACATCCCCGGCGCCAACGATGACGGCTCGGGGTCAGCTGCAGTCATTGAACTTGCGCGGGTTCTCAAACAGCGGAATAACCAATCCACAATCGTGTTCGCCCTGTTCGGCGGTGAAGAACAGGGACTGCGAGGGTCGCGCTATTTCGTAAAACACTTCGACCGCATGGAGCAAGTCGCGCTCATGCTTCAGATCGACATGACCAATGGTTCCGACTGGCTCCTTCCGCTTGTGAACGCCGGCTCCGGCGACACTCCGGAATGGCTGGTACGCGCTTCATTTGAGGAACTCGCCAACCTAGGACACACAGGCCTCTCCTTCCCCACTCATTTTTACACCATGCTCGAGATTCTTCCGGGAGGCGGGATCGGATCGGATCACGAGCCGTTCCTCGAAAAAGGAATCCCTGCAATCGATTTCACGTCGGACGTAACAGACGCAATTCACACCCCGCAAGATAACCTTGAGAATTTCATACCCTCGGGGCTGAAGCGATCGGGTGATCTGGTCTACAAGCTTGTTGAGCGATTTGACGGCGGCGTTCCGGAAGAGAAAACCGGGAGTTACTACCTCTATCAGATCGGATCGTTTCTCTTCTTTATTCCGCTTCCAGCCTTAACAGTGTTCCTTGTAGTCGCATTCGCTCTTTCTGTCTTTGCGCTCTTGAAACTCAGGGAACGGAGAATTCCTGAAGAACCTCGACGCAAAATCCCGGGATTAAAGCTGTTTCTTCTCATGCTGATCATCCAGGCTTGCGTCTGGCTGTCAGAAAATGTCGTCGGATTGATTGCTGGAAGGCGTTTTCCATGGGTGAGCGAGCCCGATGGTTACTTCGTACTCGGTTTTCTGGCTGCGGTTGCAGGAACATGGATCAGTCTTCGAATCACACCTCACCTTGATATGACCCATTCGGCATACCGCTACGCCCTGCGCGCGGTTATATTTCTATCAATCTTCATGGGGGGACTGGGGCTGATATCCATAAAGCTCGCCCTGTATCCCGCCACGGCGCTTTTTCTCCTCGGCGCTGCATTCTTTTTTCGTCACCAATACGCGCGTCTGCTCTTGTGGCTCATTTCGGCTCACTTCATGTTCCGGCTTGTCTTTTCAGAGGGATTTTACCTCTTCGCACGAACCATCGCGCAAGCACCGGCAGAAGGAATGGCCGGCTTCTATCTTCATATTTTCTATATTCTCTTCTTTTCGCTCTGGTCATTTCCGTTCCTCCTCGGCTTTGCGGCCATTCGTTCCGATGAACCGTCCGGCCTGCCCTGGCTGGGAGCATTTGGCCGACCGATTGGCGGAATCGCATCCGGAGGGGCGTTCCTCCTTTGTGCAATCTATCTCTCAACGGTTCCGGCGTATTCAGATCTTTGGCAACAGCAGATCTCAATCCGCCAATCGATCAACCTCGACACCAACAACGGCATGGCGGAAGTTACGAGTCCGGACTTCCTCGGCGGCGCGGTTGTGAATGTTGCGGGCAAGGACTCTCTGATCGAGGGACGTGAAACACGCTTGAAGCTGGCTTCGTTTCCAGCCCGCAACTATGAATGGATCACGGCGGAACGAACGATCGAGACAACAAGGGATTCCAACACAACATTTAATGTTCGATTGAGTGTACGCACGAAGTACAAACCGTATTCCCTCACCGTGACCTATGCTGGAGGATCGAAGGCGCTTGAGAATATTACAACGCCGCTTGTTTGGTCACCCGGTACAAACTCTGTCTCGTTTCGTTGGTACTCCTTTCCGGACACAAGTATCTATCTGCCGGTTTCGTTCGCAGTGATTGGCAGCGATTCGGTCAGGGAATACATCGAGGCGACGTTTCTGGAGCAGGCAGTTCCGGTGACGGTCAGGAAGGAATTGTCAACGGTCTCTTCAAGGACCATTGTCACCAGAAATGTGACACTGGGTCCGGGCCTGAAGTAGATGTAAGGTTTTTGCCACCGTGTCCTCCCCTGCTCAGCCGCGCTCAAGAAGAGCAACATTCTCAATATGGTACGTGTGGGGAAACATATCCACAGGCTGGAGCTTCGTGATCCTGTAGTTCTTTTCGCAGAGAGCCTTGACATCGCGGGCTTGTGTGGCGGGATTACAGCTGACGTAAACAATTTTTGGCGTGCCAAGTGTCGCGATCTCTTCCAGTACGCGGGGGTGCATTCCGCTTCTCGGCGGATCGATGATCAAAACATCTGGCTTTGGATATGATTGCATCCATGCAGTGTCTTTTGTCAAACGGTCCTTCAGGTCACCGAGCAAAAAACTGCAATTTGTCACACCATTCTGTTTCGCATTCCGTTCAGCATCCTTGACAGCGCTTTCCACCGATTCAATCCCAATAACGTTTCCTGCATCGCCGGCCACGAATAACGCAATCGAGCCTGTTCCGCTATACAGATCGTAGACCGTATCGGTCTTGCGAAGTCCGGCAAAATCCTTCGCAACCGTATAAAGCTTTTCGGCTTGTGCCGTATTCGTCTGGAAGAATGACCCTGCCGAGATCGTGAACGTGTGATTCCCAAGCCGTTCGTGAATCACTCCCTCCCCGTGATAGATATGCTCACGATCCCCGAAGGCGATCTGAGCCTTGCGGTTGTTGATCGTATTGACAACAGTAGTAATTTCCGGAACGGCGCTGAGCAGACCCGTGGTCCATTGCTTCATCACATCGGGCCGGCTTTCGAAGGTGACCAGGTTGACCATCAACTCCTTCGTCCGTTTGCTTTGCCGAATAACGAGAAACCTGAAATAGCCGCTATCGGATTCCGTAGAATAGACCGCAAGTCCCGAGCGGCGCGCAAATTCGCGGGTGAAGGTCAGGATGGAATTGGAGACTTCTGACTGGAGATGGCATTCGCGGATGTCAAGGACCTTGTCGTACCTTTGAGGTACGTGCAAGCCGAGGTAAATTTCGGATTGCGGATTGGGGATTTCGGACTGCGTGGCTAATGGAGGCTCCTCGAGCCATTGTTGGTTCGCGAACGAAAACTCCATCTTGTTCCTGTAGAAAAAGATATCGTCAGCACCGATGATGGGAAGGATTTCCGGGGATGCGAATCCGCCAATGCGCTCGAAAGCTTCGCGCACTTGCTGCTGTTTGAATTGGAGCTGAGCGGAATAGCTGACGTGCTGCCATTTGCAGCCGCCGCAGGTGCCGACATGTGGGCAACGGGGGGTGGTGCGTAACGGGGAGGGCTTCTCGAGCTTCAGGATGATCGCTTCAGCGTACTGCTTCTTCGACTTGACGACGCGGACTTGAACGATATCTCCGGGGACGGCCCCGTCCACGAAGAGGACGAATCCCTCTATGCGGGCAACCGACTTCCCCTCGAACGCGGCCGTGGAGATCTCGACGGTAACTTCGTCCCCCCTTTTTATGTGCGGGATGCTCACAGATACTCACGGATACTCGCTGATACTCGCTCGAGCGTATTTATTAACCACAGAGGACACAAAGAAGGCACAGAGGTCACAGAGACAATTTCTAAATTCTCTGTGTGCTCTGTGACTCCTCTGTGCCCTCTGTGGTTAAAATCTTCAACCGGGTTCAAATGCTCATCCAATAGCTGATCTTCAGAAGGAGGACATTTTGGACGGGCAATGAAAAAACATTATTGAAATCCCTGCCAAGAGTTGTTCCATAGACGCCGTAATCCCCGGCCCGCGCCTGTGACCAGACAAGAAACAGGGTACTGCCGGGAAGATATTCCCACCTCAGGACAAGATTGGAATTCAGGGACAACCGATTGAACTCGGGCCAACTATGGGGGATCGGGATGAACTGATCCAGCGACGCCATTCTGACGAAATTCTCGTACCGTCCCTTGGCGAAGAAGAGCTGCAGGTACGCCTGGAGCGTCAGGTCCCGTGCAAAGATAAAGCTACCGCGGGTTGTGAAATCCCATCCGCTGGTCGTTCGTTCGGCGAGAATGGTCGTCAGGTTCGGCGAAACCAACGGATCGACAACATTGGTCACCCATGATAAGAAGCGGTTCTGCCGATTGTTTTCCAACAGGAGCGATACTGTGAAGGCCGTGGAGAGCTTTAGTTCTGTTTCCATGCCAGTTCTGAATGACGTTCCGTTCCGCGAATCGTTTCCGAAATCGACCGAGATGAGACCCACGACGCTCTGCCTCGGATCGGACTCGATCGCAAAAGCCCATTGACGGTTGGAGGCCCTCCGAAACAATCCGTTGCCCCGGGTTTCGCGGTCATCATAGTTCCCGAGATCCAGAGCTCCGCCAACCGAGATCTCCCAGAAATTCGGCAGCATGATGTAGCCGCTCAGATTGTAATTTTCGAAAAGCTCGGCATCGTCAAAATTGTATCTCTTGTGAAGGAACAAGCTCACGTTATAGATCCTCTTCCAATCCGTAACTTCATCATCCCGATACAGAATTTGAGCGGTCCCTCCCCAATCGTTGGGCCGTCGAAAAAACCCGACATCATTGACGTTGTATTTTTTGGATGTAAAATCTACGTTGAAATTTCCCTGCCAATGCACTCCCGCGTCTTTGCTGAACTGTATCAATCCTGCCGACCCGTCCAGCACCGATCCGTCCGGGGCGGAAGTGTGCGAGCCGACGAGGAATCCGGAAATCCGATAGGTGCTTTGATCAAACTTCAGGTTCCAATCCACTCCGCCTGTCAGAGCCGGAATGCGTCCCTTCCGCTGCACGGACGTCATCATGATTCCGGCGTTCGAATTCCCCAACACGTCTTTGCGAAGGCG
Source organism: Bacteroidota bacterium (assembly GCA_040901865.1). Taxonomy (GTDB): domain Bacteria; phylum Bacteroidota; class Ignavibacteria; order UBA10030; family UBA10030; genus JBBDYD01. Next base: position 13,909 of record JBBDYD010000163.1, read on the forward strand.
CAAAACGGTGTAGTTGGTCAGGGGTTCAACCGTCTTTGTCGATCTGGCGCCAAGGGAATCAACGAACGTCGCCTCCTCTTCGGCGGTGACCGCCTCAAGTATCCCGATAGAGAGTCCTCCCTCAGTTTTCCCGGAGATCTTGGCCGCGCCGAGAATTGTTGACGATCTCGGTTCCTGTTCTACATATCCGCCCGGGGGGGCCTGAACACTAATGGCCCTGCCCACACGTCTGGAATAGAACAGACCCGGTCCGCCAAACGTCGAGAGCCGAAAGATCTGCGATCCCTCGATAAAGAACGGCCTTTTTTCAGGGTAGAACGTTTCGATGGTGCTGAGATTCAACACGGCCGGATCAGCTTCGACCTGGCCGAAATCTGGATTAAACGTCGCATCGATAGTCAAGGAGGTCGTTGGCCGGATCTTGAGATCAAACCCTGCGTTCGATGTAAAGTCGTTCCCGTCCGGAAATGCAGGGGAGACAGGCAGGAACCGGTTTCCACCGACGACATACGGAAGAAGTTCAACCTGACCGGGGCGCCTGATATTCTGCAGCCCGGTCAAATGGCCGAATTTCGAAACGGATCCGCTTTCGCTCTTGCCGATCAGCACCCAATGCTGAATCTCGTAAAGGCGCGAGATGTATCGGATGAACTGCACTCCCCACTCCTGTTCCTCCTTGTCCGGAAACCGAAGCACTTTGAATGGGATTCTGATCTCAGCCGTCCATCCGTTTGATGTCACCTGAACCTCAGTTTCCCACACGACATCCCAGGACGCATCCTCTTCCGTTCCGTCGTCGGAGATCAGGATATCAGTTTTGACACCCGCTGCGTTGACGGTGAATTCAAACGCTGTCTGATGATCGTGGTAGCTGTCGAGCCGAACAGAGATCCAATCGGATTCCACCTCGTCATCGCGTCTGGCGAGGCGCGCGACAATACCCGACGGGTCGGAATCGGTCATTGTGGCGCCGATATAGAGCGCATCCTCATCGTACAGAATACGGATCTCCGTCTGCTGCGTTCCCGGCTGGCCTTCCAACGGGAGGTACTGCGTAAACCCGTTGCTGGGCGAAGCCAATTGCCACTCGGCCTCATTCAGGATCCCATCGATCCTGGGAGCTATCGCGATGCGGACGGCAGTTGCCTTCTTATCGCCAGCACCGGCCAAAAGGACAGAAACAGTGGAGAGTGAGAAAAGGAAAATGGGAATGAACCGGCGTGTATTCATTTCGAGAAGTTAAGGGAAGATGGGAAGAGTTTCAAGTGTGAATACTAGTGAAGGGTGAAGGGTGAAGGGTAAAGGGTGAAGGGTGAAGGGTAAAGGGTAAAGGGTGAAGG
>JBBDYD010000164.1:0-2190 GCA_040901865.1 Bacteroidota bacterium
ATATTCCTCCCGTCGCTTGATCGTAATCAAGGTAACGGAATGTTTGCCGGGTATGTCGACCGCTTCAATGGTTTTCCCGTGAAAGCGCACCGGGGCGTTTACTTCCATGATCGTAAAATCGGAGGACAATGAAAAAGAATCTATGATTCTTTCAAACAGCAGACTGTTAGCCAGCCGGCCCGCCGCTTCGACGGCCGGCAGGATAATTTCTCTGACCCCCAGATGTGACAGGATTTTCTTGTGCATTTCCGTCGTTGCACGGACTATGATGCGCTTGATCTTCAGCGTCTGCAGGACAGCAACGGTCATCAGCGTCGCCTCAAATTCATCGCCGATGGCCACGACGACGGCGTCAAACTCCTCCAGGCCCTGCCCCCTCATGGCCTTTTCTTCTGTTGAGTCAAGGCAAACAGTGTGTGCGACGCGATCCTTGATATCGTCCAGCCGCTCCATGTCGTCATCAAGGGCGAGAACCTCCGCCCCTTTCTCTCCCAGCTCTGTGGCGAGCTCGAATCCGAAATGTCCCAGACCAATAACCGCAATCTTCTTCGCCATGAACGATCCTATGTCACCAGTACATTCTCGTTTGTGTACTCATAATATCCTTCCTCCTTCTTCTTTGTCAGCGCTATGACAACGGCAAGCAATCCGACTCGTCCGAATAACATGGATAGAATGATAACAATTTTCCCCGTGGGGGACAATGCAGATGTTACGCCCGTCGAAAGACCGACCGTACTCATGGCCGAAACAACTTCAAAGAGAAGATCCTCAAAAGGCCGCTTTTCCGTCAACAGGAGAGCGAACAACATCAATGCGATAAATCCGAAGGAAAGAAGAGCTGTGCTGAAGGCCTTGACCACTGCGGTGGTAGGAACCTGTTTTCCAAACATCTCGATGCGATTTCGACCCGACGCAACGGCCCGAATATTCAGGAACGCAAGAGCAGCCGTGGTCGTCTTCACTCCGCCCCCCGTGGAACCGGGCGATGCGCCGATCCACATCAGGAGAACGAGGACAAAGAGCGCCGGAAGAGCAATCCCTGCCGTATCGATCGTGTTGAAACCGGCCGTTCTTGCCGAAATCGACAAAAACAATGCATCGAGGAACGATGAGTTGTCCGGGCCGGTGCCAAGATCGAGGATCAGAAACGCCGCCGTACCAGCCAGGATGAGAATCGCTGTCATGAAGACCACAATCTTTGTGTGCAGCGACAGACGCGGTCTCGGATTCGCACGCGATGTGGCAACCGACCAGACATTGGAAAGAACCGGAAAGCCGATTCCGCCAAGCACGATGAGCGCCATGATCGTTGTGAGAAAACCCGCGTTGCCCCGAATGCCTTCCAGGGCAAAATTGTCGGTGGTCAGCGTGAATCCCGCATTGCAGAATCCCGACACCGCATGAAAGATTGAGAAGAAGATCCTGTCGTCGGAATCAACGATTGAGTCGCTAAATTCATAGAGGAAAAACCCTCCAACCGCTTCCAGTGTCAGCGTCGTCAGGGCGATCGTAATAACTGTCCGCCGTATCCGCCCAAGATTTTCCTCCCCCACCAGCATTTGCATCGTCGCATACTCCTTCAGTCTTGCCCCTCCCCCCATGACATACGAAAAGAAAGTCGTCAATGTCATAATCCCCAGGCCGCCAATTTGCATCAGGCCGAGCAGAATGACATGGCCGAGGGGAGTAAAATACGTTGCCGTGTCGACAACAATCAGCCCCGTTACACATACGGCGCTTGTGGCGGTAAACAGAGCATCAAGAAACGGAATGTTCCCGCCCACGGTTGCGCGCGGCAGCAACAACAATCCCGTGCCGATCAGAATCAGGATGACAAAACTCAGAAGAATAAGCATCGGGGGCTGAATGTTGCCCGCCATGATACGCCTGCTGTACCGGAGGGCCGTTGGAGCGAATGCAAGGATTGAGAACAATTGCGCCAGCGTGAGATACGCGCGGGCAAGACTCTCCGGCGTTAGAAGAGGATTGACGGCGAGGAGCAACCGTGAAACGGTGGCCGGAATTACGAGGTGAAGGAGAATGATGCCAAGGAGGGCCAGATCCGCCCACCGCTTCTTTGCGTACAGAAGCTTGTCCCCGGCGAGCACGAACTTCAATCCGCTCAGGACCACAAAGCCGTACAATACAACGAGCGTGGCGAGGGCCGTCACATTACGGGCTGCGGGC
>JBBDYD010000165.1:0-2187 GCA_040901865.1 Bacteroidota bacterium
AAATATAGAGACCGCTCGCCACTTCAATGCCGTCCTTGGAGAACATATCCCAGAACGTGCTTCCGTTGTTCGGATCGGCCGATGAAAAGTTGATGACATCGACAATCTGACCGGCGACATCCAGGATCGTGATCGTGCATTCCGGCGGAAGGTTGTAGAAGAGGAGCTTGTGGTCATACACGTTGGAGAAATTGTCGTGGAGCGCAGCCCGTTTATACGGATTCGGCCTGACTCCGACATTCGCCACATCACCCGCAGCGGCGAGAGCCGATGACACGATATGCACGGCACCCATGTTCTGCTTCCCTGCCGCAGTCGTTGGGAAGTTCGCATTGGTTGTTGCAAACGGATATGTTCGTTGCCACAAGCCGTTCGAACCGTTGCGGTTCGTATAATGGGTTTCGATGCTGGACGTGGTCTCGCCGGCAGCCGTATAGCTTCCGCTCGTGTAGGCCGAGATGTAATACCAGTAGGAGAACCCGAGAACCACATCGCTATCAGTGTACTTATAGGTGTACCCTGCAGACGTGGCAGGAGCTACGGTCCCAAGTTGTGCCGCCGGGATGTTCGCCACCAGCTCCCAAGTGCCCCATGTATCCGGTTGGTACAGGCCTTTTTGAGAAGCAGCAGCAACCGCGCTGAAGGCATCGAACTTCGGATTTACCGGCTTCTTGAAGGCATCTTTGCTCCCACCGACCGTCGTTTGCTCGTGAAACAGGTCGGCAAGACGTAATCCCTCGTTCAACCATTCCTTCTTCAGGAAGTTGGAGGATTTCCAGATCTTGTATCCGGCAAAACCCGGCTGAGACACAGCCACGTTGTCCCATTCAATATCGACCGTCTTGGTCAACGTATTGGTGATCTTTGTCTTCGGGAGATCCGGGAGAACGGGCAGAGCGTAGTTGTTCGCATAAGCCCATCGTGCGGCGCGGACGGCCTTTTGAATGCCTTCCAGCCGATATCCGCCAACAAGACCAAGGACTATTGTGATTGAAGAATCCTTCTTGATTTCAAACGGTCCGATTCCGCTGGATTGATCGCCGTTGAAATCGTGACCGAAGTTATATCCTTCAGTCCACGTTCCCCAGTTAGTGGGATAGTTTGTTGTCGAACTCGCCGATCCGTCCTCAAACGTGTTCTGATCAAAGGAGTTCAATGTCTTTTGATCGCCGTTCGGAGGGGAACCTGCGGGATCCACCACAAACGAGGTGATATCGCCCTGCGTGCCGGTAAGGAAATATGCATCGTTGTAGTTCAGATTCAGATCAGCGATGCTCCTCGAGCTTCCGCCGTTCTGGTAGAACGTGCCGACGCTGATCGTGTGCATTCGTTTCGGATCGATCTGGGTAGCTGCCAATCCTCCGCCGGACCCTGATGAAATGTAGTCACCGCGATTTGCACCTGTTCCGATCGGGTGCATATTCCAGATATTCGGTTTTATGTTCAGCGAAGCAGTCGATTGAGAGCGATCAGTCGGCAACGCACCTGCTCTCGCATCGATCCAGACCCATCCGTTCCATGTGTTTGTATGGCTCTTGATGGTCGGAGCATTGAATCCCAGATCGTTGTTGCCGGCGGTTGGGACCTGCGCACTGGCGCCTGCATAGTATGTATTGAATGCCCAGGGCTCGCCGTTTGGATCATTATTGCCGACCCATCCGCCCATACGCGTGAACCGGTTCGAGATCGAGTTGACGTTGCGACCACCACCCGGCTGACTGCTGATCGACTGGAAAATTTCGCCGGCCATATTCAGCGCGAGGGCCTTGACATCGTTGTTTGTTCCCTCGGTCGTCCCATCCATGTTCATGTCCAACGCGCCCGTATTCTTGAATTCAATCTCAACAATGACAAAGTCGTTGAGGTTGTTCCAGTTGGGTCCCGCGAATCCGTGAGCGCGAATCTTGACATCCACGCCGAGGTTCGTCGGAAATGCTGCTTCATACACCGCATGCTGTCTGCGGGGCTCATCAACCCAATACGGCTCAATCGAGTAGTAGCGGGCTGTGTTTGAAGCCCCCGCCACAGTCGATTTGAATGCGAGGTAGGAGTAATTCGAATACGTTCCGCCGGAATTCGCCGAGTTCGCGTAATAACTCGGATTCGCACCGACGATGGTCGCGCGGTTCCACGTCGTATCCGGATTAAACTCCATCGCGTGCATATAGTGCGCCCAGTACATTGTCC
>JBBDYD010000166.1:0-2187 GCA_040901865.1 Bacteroidota bacterium
CGGTTCATCCCCGCACGCACGGGGAACACCACTCTACAACGCATTACTCGGATTAAACGGCCGGTTCATCCCCGCACGCACGGGGAACACTATGGCACTCCGCAGCAGGGGGAATTTGTCCGCGGTTCATCCCCGCACGCACGGGGAACACGAAAGGGAATCGAATCATCGTGGCTGTCAGACCGGTTCATCCCCGCACGCACGGGGAACACGGAGCGGATGTGCCATAGAGAAACGAGACCTTCGGTTCATCCCCGCACGCACGGGGAACACTAGGCAACATTGTCGGGGTCAAACAGGCTGACCGGTTCATCCCCGCACGCACGGGGAACACTCGAACAGCTATACGGTAAAATCCCAATCATCCGGTTCATCCCCGCACGCACGGGGAACACATTTACATCGGCTTTGATCTCAGCACGTATACCGGTTCATCCCCGCACGCACGGGGAACACCGGGCAAAAAAGCCATCTGCGAGAAAAGAGCTCGGTTCATCCCCGCACGCACGGGGAACACACTTCCTGTAACTCATTGAAATCAAAGGCCAAATTGAAGGCCCAAATTCCTACCGACAATTTGACGCCTATCAGTCATCGAAACGCTCATCTTCGTCCTTCACCCCATCCGGCGGCAGAAATGACACAAGTTTGATACCTTCCATCTCAACAGGAATTCTCCGGTTCTTACCGAGTGTAACGAAGTCAAAACCGGATTCTGTGTTGGTTGCCCAAGCCATTACGGCGTTTCCTTCAGCCAACCCCTTTTCAACTTGTGACCACATCATATCGCGAACCCTCCGCGACACATCTCCCACATAGACTCCCGCACGAACCTCCAGCATCCATATTGCCAGCCTTCCTCGCAATCTCGGCGGAACATTTTCAACCACGATGACCGTCATCGCCCATGCTCTCTTTGTTGGGGATTGCGATATCTACTGATTCAGGAGGAGCTTCGGGCACGTTAAGCCCCCCCGCCGACAAGACCTCCTCGATGGCCGGAATGATGCGCTGGAGAAGCCGGGATTGTCGAAACACCTCCCGGCATGCAATGCGAACTTCCCGTTCAGGCTCTCCGTGGTTCTTCGCCGCAACTCTGAATGCAACCGGGACCACCGTCTCGAATTTGAAGATGTCCGCAATGTCATACACAAACGATTGTGGTTTGCCAGTGTGAATGAATCCAACTGCCGGAGCATACCCCGCAGCAAGAATGGCCGCTTCTGAAATTCCGTAAAGACACGCCGTTGCGGAACTCAGGCAACGGTTGGGCACATCGCCGCTTCCCCATTCAGTGTGATCGTAGTTTCGCCATTTCCATGTCACGCCGTGCTGCCTTGCCATCAATTCGTACATCTTCCTAACACGAACGCCTTCGATTCCCCTGAGCTGCTGCACACTTCGTTTCGCGGGAGGCTCTTCTTTGAACCGCATCGTGTACATCTTCCGTACAACTTTGAGCCGGGCATCGTCATCAAGCGCAAGTTTTGCCTGATACAGCAACCTGTCAGCCCTAGCCCCTCCTGGCTGACCAGACGCGTAGAGCCTTACTCCGGCGTCGCCGATCCAAACAAGCAAGCATCCGACGCGCGACGCGAGAGTAACGGCTGCGTGAGACACACGAGTTCCGGGTTCCAGCATGAGGCAGGCAACCCCGCCAACAGGGATATGCGTGCGGACACCGTTTTTGTCGACGACGACGAACGCTCCGTCAAGCACGTCGAGGTTTCCTTTCTCAACGAACAGCACCGAGACGCGGTCTTTGATTGGAATGGGCTTGAGCGGTGGAAGAACCTGCTCGGCCATCATTTCTTCCCTTTCAGTCTCTTCCTGCTCTCCGGCTCGGTCAGATAGTTCTCCGGAGAGACAACTCGCTTCCCGGTTTTTCTCTCAAGGTCCTTCCGAGCCTTTCCCGCAACTGCCCCCCCTTTCCGTGTAGCGCGTCTGCTTTCGGGGAATCCTTTTGCGTCATCAACTCTGGTGATCTCTGTTGTCGCGGCCTCCCCGAGCATTGAAAAAATCAGTTCAAGGTCGGTCATATGGTCGCGAAGATTCTCCCGTGAGAGTCCCTTGAGCTTCTTGTGTACGTCTGGAGTAACGCCAAACGCAGCTTTCGCGATTTCAGCCGTGAGTATCTCATATTCTTTAGGACGGTTCACATCCCGTTTTTTCCATTCATCGGTCAGT
>JBBDYD010000167.1:0-2153 GCA_040901865.1 Bacteroidota bacterium
TACTCGATATCAGCAACCAATTGATTCTATTCGACTTTTAGCCGGACACCAGTGAAGTCTGATATGTACCGCCGTCCCCTCCGATGTTTTTCGGTGCAAAGTAGAACCGATCAGCAGACGGCGTCAGTTTTGATGCTGTGAGACTGCCGGAGCACGAGTTTAGCAGACGTTCATATTTCTGCTCACGCTTGCCCCAAACATCCGAATGGAGGACTGTCGAGGTGTGTTCGGCATCGTGTGTCGGCGCTGCCGTCAAGAGCGAAATGGCCACACCCTGCTGGATATCAAACACATTCTCGTCTTTAGATCCGTCAAGGCACTTCTCGTCCTTCTTGACGCTTCCATGACAGTCCACCACGTGGATCAGATTAAAAGTATCCATGAGGGTCGCGCGCATCCGGCGATGGCTAATCCCGTCCAAATAGGTATGATTTGTGATCATCCCCACGACGCCTACTCGCATTCGCTCGATGCGCCAGTGCGAATAGCGCACGAACTTTATAAAGTCGTCGTCGAGGTTCAGTTTCTTTTCATTCAATCCCTTCTTATAGTCATTCAGCAGCTCCAGTATCCACGGGTTCTTGTTCAGCTGACCGTAGTTTGAGTAGGGCGGGTTCCCGATTATCAAAGTAATCGGTTTCTTCTCTTTCGCCAGGTCCGCCTGAATTGATTCGTGGGATAGGAAGTCGGGCAGGAAGCCAAGCTTCAGGTTCCCCTTCTCTGGCGGCTCAAGCATATTGGTGAGGTAGACGCGCAGTTGTTGGCTTGATTTAAACTCGTACCCTGTCTGGCGCAACTTCAGCCCTAGTTTCATGTGCGCGACGGAGTACGGCGCCATCATCAACTCGAAACCGTGAAGCCTCGGCAGAAGGTGATTCGGGACGTACTCGTTCCATGCCTCGTGTATCTGGCCGAGGTTCTTGCCCTGCTTTCCCCATCTCGCCGTCTTCGTCTTGTGAACCACATCGATGACTTCTTCTAAGAAGGTACCTGTCCCCGTGGCCGGGTCGAGGATCTGGACGAAGGGGGCGTCGGGTTTCACATCGGCAGGGATCTGGAGGCCAGGATTCCTGTCCGCCATCTCTCGCCAGGTAGCTGTGTCCGCCAATCCATCGGGAAGCCCGAACTCGTTTTGAAGAATTGCGTGAGCGGATCGGACAATAAAAGACACGACCGGCTTCGGCGTGTAAAAGACACCCCGCTGTACCTTTTGCCGCTTGTCGTAAACTTGAAGGAACGTCTCGTAAAAGTGAATGACCGGGTCCTCTTTGCCGCCGCCCGTTTGCCGGCCGAAATCCTCCAGCACCGCCTCTATGTTGGTGTTCTTGAGCAGATCCACCATCTCTGAGAGCCCGAGGTCGTCGAAGTTGATCTGCCCCTTCTTGTGACCGCTGATACTGGCCAGTTCGGCAAACAGCTCCTTCAAGAAACGGTTGGTGTTCGGTACCATGGCTTGCAGGTGCGCCAAGCCCAGAACCCCTTGGCCTGTACACCGCGCCGAGAACAGCCCGTAGGCGACGGTCTGGGATACCATGTCCGCGAACCCGTCTTCCTTCAGGTCGTGGATGAGTACCTTCTGGAAGGACTCCAACAGCCGGTGAAGTGGACCGTCGGGTCTTTCATACCTCAGTACTTGCAGAACCAGGTCACGTGTGCGCGCGGCCAGTGACGCCAGTTGCTGACTGAGTTCCTTTGAGGTGCGAATCGGCTCCCTGTAGCCCGCCGTGAATGCGCTGGCCCACTGCCGCCGCCACCCTTCCGCATCCGATGTATTGGCAGGCCAGCGGAGTCGTTCCATGTGGAGGCGTTCGAGATAGAAAAAATGGGTCTCCCGCTCATCCCAACTAAAGGTTTCCAGCGATGGTTCTGCATCTTTCTGCTCGCGAAAGTGCGAGAACGTGATCCGGCGATGGCCATGTTCGCCAAGGGATGAGATGAACAACAGATCCTTCAGATTCCAGACCGCGCGGTCCGCTACTCTCGCGGAGGCCCGCTTCCTTGGAACGAGCGCGCGTAGGATGCGCCTCATTACAACAACCGGGAGGTGGCGGTTTTCAAATTCGATCCAGAAGATGCCCCACGGCTGGTTTGTGGAAAACTGCGGATTCCGAGGGATGGCGATCAGCGTTCCGAACTGATGTCGATCACGATTC
>JBBDYD010000168.1:0-2153 GCA_040901865.1 Bacteroidota bacterium
ACGTCTCACTTCTAACGTCTCACTTCTTGCTCTTATAGATTTCTCTTCTGATATCCCAGATACACCTGCCTCGGCCGCGCGATCTTCTGCTCGGGATCCATGAGCATCTCCTGCCACTGGGCAAGCCATCCGGACATGCGCGGAATCGCAAACAGGACGGGGAACATTTCCACCGGGAACTTCATAGCCTGGTAGATCAGTCCTGAGTAGAAATCCACGTTCGGATAGAGCTTCCGCTTCACAAAATAATCGTCCTGAAGGGCTATGCGCTCGAGCTCCAGGGCGATCTCCAGTTTCGGATTCTTGCCTGTTTCCTCGAATACTGCGTCCGCCATTTGCTTGATGATCTTGGCGCGCGGATCGTAATTCTTGTAGATCCTGTGGCCAAATCCCATCAATTTTCCTTTTCCTTCTTTGACCTCCTTGATAAAGGCCGGAATTTTATCTTTCGATCCGATCTCATCAAGCATTCGCAGGACGGCTTCGTTCGCTCCGCCATGAAGCGGCCCGTACAACGCAGCGGCTGCACCGGCGGCAGAGCAATACGGATCGGCTTGAGAGCTGCCAATGGACCGCATGGTATTCGCGCTGCAGTTCTGCTCGTGGTCTGCATGCAGAATGAACAGCACGTCGAGTGCCTTTGCGAGCACAGGACTTGCTTTGTATTTCGTTTCGGCAACACGGAACATCATGCTCAGAAAATTCTCCGTGTACGAAAGGTCGTTGTCCGGATAGACATACGGCATGCCGAGACTATGGCGGTATGCAAATGCAGCAATCGTCGGAACTTTACCGATGAGCCGCCAGATCTGCTTTTGTCTTGTTTCCGGATCGAGAACTTGCTTGGCTTCCGGATAGAAGGTTGAAAGAGCGGCAAGCGTGCTCACAAAAATGCCCATCGGATGAGCGTCGTAGCGGAATCCATCCATAAGGCGCTTCACGTTCTCGTGCACAAATGTGTGGAGCCGAATGTCCTCCGACCATTGTGCGAGCTCCTGCTTGTTCGGAAGTTCGCCATAGAGAACCAGGTATGCGACCTCCAGGTAGGTGTGTTTTTCCGCCAATTGATCAATGGGATAGCCACGATAGAGCAGAATGCCCTTGTCGCCGTCAATGAAGGTGACCTTGCTCTTGCAGGAGGCCGTGTTCATGAAGGCCGGATCATAGGTCATCAGTCCGAAATCATCGGCATTGACCTTGATTTGGCGCAAGTCAATTGCCTTGACCGTGTCGTTCTGGATGGGAATTTCGTACTGCTTCCCCGTACGGGAGTCAGTGATCTTGAGCGTCTCAAGCTTGACACCTTCACCGTTCTTCTTTTCAGTTTTCGCTGTTATCTGTTCCATTGTCGCTCTCCTTACTGGGTTTGAAAGGCGCGGGAGCGGGCACACCACTCCGATTTGTGCAAAGGGTTCAAATGGCGTGCCAGGCAAAAACCCAATTTTCTCAAAAAGCCCGTATGCGACGGGCTTTTTCCCTCTCATTCATGGGAAAATCGGCACCAGTTTGGGAATGAACGGTGGAGGAATTCAACGGCGGAAGGAGCAGGCGGGTTGGTTACTACGCTCTACATTTGGAGAGTCGTTTCAGTTCGCTGAGATCACCGCGGATGAGGGCCTCTTTTTTGGCGCGGGACCACCCTTTAACCTGCCGTTCACGAGCTTGTGCTTCTCTGTATGTGCTGAACGGTTCTGTATATACAAGAGAAACTGGGGGATCAATCCTCGTCGTGCGGCACCCCGCTCCTTCAAAATGTTCGCGAACACGCTTTTCAAGACTTCTTGACGAGCCAATATATAACGAACTCGAAGTCAATCGTAAAATGTAAAACCAGCCCGCCATTGATTCCCCCCATGCAAGATGATACGGGCCTTCGACTTCGCTCAGGCCCGTGCGACTCGATAGCCGGCGGAGCCGTGAGCGAATCCCGTCCCAAAAATGACAAATCCCGCCCTTCCAATGATTCTGGGGGGCGGGATGAGTCGAACGGCTCCGCGAGTAGGACTCCCCCTATCTATTGCTATTCAATTGAGGGGTCCCTTCTAAGGTCGACCAGTGAAAGGGAGAACCTACAACCCTACAAATGGAACACCCGTTCTACGCTAAGAATCTAGCGGGAACGGGCGAGTCGAGAAGCTCCGCGAGTAGGACTC
>JBBDYD010000169.1:0-14687 GCA_040901865.1 Bacteroidota bacterium
CAAGGATGTGCGGTCGGAGCTCCGGACTCGCTATGCCTTGAATGCCCTCCTGATGTTCGTCGTCATCACTGTCGCGATTATCCTGTTTGCCCTTCGTGGCGAACAACCGGGCCCGACCGTGCTCGCCGGAATGTTCTGGGTGTCGGTTTTTTTTACGGCGATGTCCGGACTCTCACGGTCCTTTGTCAGCGAGGAAGAACGCGGAACCACTATGACGTTACAATTGATTGCCTCGCCGACGACAGTCTATTTTGGAAAGCTCCTTTTTAATGCAGCCCTGACCCTCGTACTTGTGGCGGGTGTGACAGTCGTCTACCTGATTGTTTTTCCCGCATTCCAGATCACGGAAATGAATGTGTTTCTTTTGACCGTGTTCCTTGGCAGTCTTGGTCTCGCTTCCGCAGCCACCATCATTGCCGCGATCATCGCAAAAGCGGGGTCACGCGGAACGCTGTACCCTGTGCTTTCCTTTCCAATCCTCATTGTTCCTTTGATGACCGTGATGAGCGCGACGGTGAAGTCGTTGGAGGGCATCCCGTTTTCGGAAGCAACGGTAGATTTTGTGGTATTGATTTCCTATGTTATGGTCATGACGGCGGGGTCAGTATTGTTGTTCGACTATGTCTGGAAGGATTAGGATGACGGCGGTCAAATACGGATCGATAATTCTTATTTCGTTTGTTCTCGTTGCCGGCATCGCAATTCCATTGACTCCATCGCCCCAAACCTGGCTGGAATTCCCGGTAATACCGGGACTTGAAGAGAAGGCTCGGAATATTTTTTTCCACGTTCCCACCGCCTGGACGACCGTTCTGGCATTCCTGGTGTCGATGGTGTACGGGTTCCGATACCTGCGCACGAAGAATCCGGACTACGATCAGAAGTCCGTTATATCGGCTGGTCTGGGGTTCATGTTCTGCATCCTGGCAACCGTAACAGGCGCTCTGTGGGCAAAGTTTAATTGGGGTTCTTATTGGAATTGGGACCCACGACAAACATCTATTTTTATTCTCTTATTGATCTACGGTGCCTATTTTTCCCTTCGTTCAGCGGTGGAACTCGAAGAAAAAAGAGCCACCCTGTCTGCCGTTTATGCGATTGTTGCAGGTCTGACCGTCCCTTTCTTCATCTTTATCATGCCGAGAATGATGGCGGGGCTTCATCCCGGGGCCCAAGGCGATTCCAGCGGGGGAGGACCTCTTTTTCAATCAGGAATGATGGCCGGGAACATGCGGGTCCTGTTCTATGTTTCGTTGTTGGGCTTTAACCTGTTCTATGTGTGGTTGTTTACATTGCGGCTTCGAATCGCGCGACTTGAGGATCGGCAACTGTTGCGCCAACAGCGTGAGGGTTGAATGTTTGAATTCATGACAGAAAACCAAATGTATATCGTACTATCGATCGTTCTGCTCGTCTGGGCCGGGATCGTGGTCTATCTCGTCCGCTTGGACCGTAAGGTCAGTCGATTGGAAGAAACCGTGAACAAGGAGTCGTGATATGAACGTGAAGGTGATAGTGGCCATTCTTGTTATTGTGGTTGGACTGATCCTCGGCGCCATGAATTTCATGGAGTCTAATGTGGAATACACCGATTTCGCTGTTGCTGAGCGGACAGGGAAAAAGGTCCAGGTCAAGGGTGAATGGATCAAAGACCGGGAGAGTTCGTTTGATCCCCAAAAAGCGCAGTTCACGTTTTACATGAAAGACGAACACGAGAAAGTGATGAAAGTGGTTCTCGAAGGCGCGAAACCCAACAACTTTGAGCTGGCGGAAAACGTTGTTGCGAAGGGGAAGACCATGGGCGACCATTTTCATGCTACCGAAGTCCTGACGAAATGCCCCTCAAAATATGAAGGCGATGCCGAATCTGTGAAGAAGACGCTGTAGGGAACCGAATGACTATTGGAATTATTGGCGGTCTTCTCATAAAAATCGGTTTTCTGGGTGCCCTCGCATCTGCCTTCTTTTATTATCGGGTTTTCAAAACCTCCCCGTCTCTTATTCCCGTCGCGCGCAATAGTTATCACCTCAGCGTCATCTCACTGATGTCGGCGTCGGCCGTTCTGCTTTACCTTATTCTCTCGCATCAGTTCCAGTATGCCTACGTATGGAACTATAGCTCAACCGATCTTCCGTTACCCCTGCTGATCTCGACATTTTACGCCGGCCAGGAGGGCAGCTTCACCCTGTGGGCGCTGTATACTGCCGTTATCGGTGTCTTCCTGATGCAGTATTCCAGGAAAAGGGCGTATGAACCGGAAGTGATGAGTATCTATTCGCTCATTCTTTCCTTCCTCATGCTCATGCTTATCGTAAAAAATCCATTCGAGTTCATCTGGGACCGGTTCCCGAACGACCTGATTCGAACCGGACCGGTGCCTTCGGGAGTGAGCGCCTATGTTGTACTTGACAGCGTAAAGAACCTGTGGGCGCAATATCCCGTGGAGGGGAAGGGTCTCAATCCGCTTCTGCAAAACTACTGGATGGTCATCCATCCGCAAATCCTCTTCATCGGCTTTTCGTCCATGGCAGTTCCGTACGCCAACGCTGTCGCTGGCCTGCTTCGGAAGGATTACACCTCGTGGATTCGTGTTGCAACGCCCTGGCTGGTTTTCGGATCGATGATCCTGGGTTTGGGAATCATCTTGGGCGGATATTGGGCGTATGAAACGCTGGGATGGGGCGGATTCTGGGGATGGGATCCCGTGGAGAATTCCTCGCTCGTCCCGTGGCTGCTGTGCGTGGCGACGATTCACACGACCCTTGTGCAGAGAAAGAACGGGGCGTATGTCAAAACGAACTTCGCTCTGAGCATCCTCACATTCATTGCGGTCCTCTACAGTACATTCCTGACACGCTCAGGAGTGCTGGGTGAAACATCGGTTCATTCATTTGTCGATCCGGGCATGTGGGTCTATTGGCTCTTGCTTGGCTGTATGGTGATTTTTGCCGGCATCGGATTCGGGCTCCTCTTCATCCGGAGTCGCGAAATGCCTGTCTTGCCGGTTGAGCATTCTCTTTTTTCACGAGAGTTCGCACTCTTTCTCGGAGCGTTCGCCCTTACGTTTGTTGCCATTTTTGTCACCATCGGTACTTCTTCTCCGATTATCACGACCATTCTCAAGGGGAAGGCGTCGGCTGTAGAGATGAGTTACTATGTGAAAACCAATCTGCCGCTTGGCATCATGATTGCTTTTCTCTCGGGGCTTGGCCAGCTTCTCTGGTGGAAACACTCCGAAAAAGGCTCTGTTCTGAGATCCCTTCTTCCTGCGTTGAGCATCGCGCTTGTCTCCGCTATTCTCGTTGCAATCTTTGCTACCGAGGAATTCCTGATTCTCCTCTTTGCCTTCTGTTCCGTATTCTCCCTTGTAGCAAATCTTCAAGTGGGGTATGACATTTATAAAGGGAATCCGAAATTTGTCGGCGGCTCAGTGGCGCACGTGGGAATAGCCCTCTTATTCCTCGGATTCATCACATCCGAACGGTATGACCAGCAAAAAACACTTTCGCTCGAAAAGGGCAAACCGGTGGAAGCGCTCGGATATCAAATGACCTATACGGGATATGTGCCGATCGACCGCGAGCGCTACGGGTTTATGGTGGAGATGGAGAAGGATGGGAGAAAACATACCATAGCCCCGACAATGTACTTCAGCGAGTTTACAAAGGGGCTCATGCGCCATCCGGACTTGAAGAATTTTCTGACGAGGGACGTTTATATCGCTCCGCTGTCACTCGAGGAGCCGACCGGGGCTGATCGGGAACTGGCTCTGGAATTGGCCAAGGGCGTGGAAACGAAAGCGGGGGACCTGCTGGTTTCGTTCAAGGATTTCACCGACGTGGACAGGATGGCCATGATAGAAGGTCGGGATTTCACGATCAAAGCCGTCATTCTTGTTTCAGAAGGCAACGGGCGTAAGGCCCGAGAGGTTGCCGTTTCGATTGTTGGATCAAAGAGTGGAATGACTTCCGTGCCCGTTCCTTTTGTTTCAAGAGACAAAAAGAACTATGAGTTTTTACTTGGTCGCATCATCCCCGACAGGGAGGACCCTTCGAAATCTAAGATCCTCCTGAATGTCAAACTCCCTGAAGACACTACGGTTCCGCAGAAGGGGGAGACGCTGGTTGTAGAGGCGAGCGTGAAGCCGATGATCAATCTTGTATGGGTTGGCACCGTGACTCTTGTTGTCGGGTTCCTGTTGACGATCATGCGCCGAATTCAGGAAGCACGACTGTAGAAAAGGAACAAATATTCCCCCCCGGATGTCCAAGGGTCCGTGTTTTGTTGTCAAGAGTGAGAGTCAAGCTTCTCGACGGGTTCTCACATTTGAAAAAGGCTGCTTCAACCTGTTGACATTCAATGAATTATTGCCGAAACTTCTTCTAGGCAGCTTGGCATGAATGTTGATAATTTCAACAACAATGACCAGAATTCTCCAATATAGAACGTATCTACATGTTGTTGTACTCTCGGTTTTTGCGTTGGCAAGCTCCGGGTTTACGACCATTCTTCGTGAATGCAGATTACAGCAAGAGACGTCATGTTGTGCGGTGCCTGATTGCACGAATGCGAACGAATGCGACCAGAACCTGGCACCGAATGCGGGTCCCTCGTTCGAATCTGATCAATCGTGCCACACGAGCAGTATTATTGGCGGCTTGGTTGTCAAACAGGCAATTGTTGAGAAAGACAAAAACAGCAGGCTCCCAAAAACGGCAGCGGTTGTCGCAACTGTCTATTCAGATATTTCTGTATCGCCCTCTTACTCCATCCATTTTGATTCCCGCACAGAGGCATTATTCTTGCCCTCGGTGGGGAAATATATTCTCAACTCCTCTCTTCTGATCTAACAACGTCTCCTTGTAACGACCTTCTTCCGGGGATACCTCTATCCCAGGCTGCAGGTCTGTGCTTTCCTCATGGTTTCTTTGTGAGGCAATGAAAGAGATCATTCTTTCTCAACAAGGAGTTGCCCATGTTCCGTTTTTTTTGTTCTCCCATTTTATTCTTGATAGCACTTCTCGTCACCTGCCAGGCGTTCTCACAAGAGAAAAATCCTTTACGTCTTGACGTACTATTAAAGGAAACGCTTGCGAACAACCCTCGACTGCGCGCTGCCCGGAATCAAACGGATGCGGCAAGGACCCGCGTTGATCAGGTGACATCCTGGGACGCACTTCAATTCGGCGTTGAGTTCTACCAAACACCGGTGCAATCATTCCCCAATCCCCTCAAAAATCAGATGGAAATGGACTATTTCATACAACAGATGTTTCCGTTTCCGGGGAAGCTTTCAACTATGGGGAAGGTAGCGGAAAACAACGCCAATATGATTGACCAGGGATACAAGGCATTGGAGCGAAAAGTTCTCCGTGAACTCAAATCATCGTATTACGAGCTCTACCTCGTGCAGCGAAAAATTCAGATCAACGCCGAAAATGAGGATCTGATGCGCCGATTTGTCGGGATCGCTTCCAAGCAGTACGAAGTCGGGATGGGCAAGCAGCCCGATATCTTGCGTGCACAAACGGAATTGTCGATCCTGATTAATAATGGCATCAATCTGCAAAAAGAGCGAACGGTCATCGAGTCGATGGTCAATACAATTCTGAGTCGTCCTGTCAATGCACCGCTCGGCGAAGTCCCGGAGATTGAGAGCGATATTCCGCGATGGACGTTTGAACAGATTAGTCCGTTGGCGCTTGAAGTCCGGCCGGAGCTCAAAGCAATGAATTTCAACATCGAAATGAACAGATCCGAACTTGCTCTTTCGAAGACGGAATATTTCCCCGACCTGATGGTCCGCCTCATGTACAAAGATATGGCAATGACCAAAAACGATTTCTGGTCGGCTATGCTTGGAATCAGTATTCCTTTGACTCCCTGGTCGAGCGGAAAATATACGGCGAAGACCGATGAAAACACGCTGAATGTAAGGAAGGCTGAGGAAGATTTTACCGCAATGAAGAATATGACTTTGTATGAAGTCCAGGATGCGCTTGTGAAGGTTCAAACAAATCAAAACCTGGTCCTCTTGTATAAAAACACTGTCATCCCCCAGGCGGAACAGACCCTGCAATCGACTATCGCGGCATACCAAACGGGAAAGACGGAATTTCTCATGATCATCGATGCCTATCGCATGCTACTGATGGTCAAACTTGACTATTACATGTCGATAATGAGCTTTATGGACAGTCAGGCCCGGTTGGAACAGGCTGTCGGTATGGACATCCCGGAAATTTCAGCACGAATACAATAACGGATATTCAAGGAGCAAGAGTATATGAAACGCATCGTTGTGATAGCAGTTGTAAGTCTTGTCATCGGTCTGGGAGTGGGCTGGTTGGCATTCCGCCCTTCAGACATCGGCAGCTCTTCATCGGAAAGGAAGATCCTTTACTATCGTGACCCGATGAATCCGCAAATAACCTCTCCGACGCCGAAGAAAGCCGCAGATGGAATGGACTTTGTCCCCATCTATGATGAACCGTCGGGCACATCGGCTGAAAAAACAATCGCCTTCTACAGGGACCCGATGCACCCGTGGTACACTTCCGACAAGCCGGGGATAGCACCTGATTGCGGAATGGATTTGGTGCCGGTGTATGAAGGTGGAGACGATTCAAAGGGAATCAAGATCGATCCAGTAACCGTCCAGAATATTGGCGTCAAGATTGCAATGGTCGAGCGGAGGAAGCTTAGTAAAATCATCCGGGCATCGGGAAAGGTCGATTTTGACGAGACGAAGGTGTATTCCGTCAACGCGAAAGTCATGGGATGGGTGGAGAAGCTTCATGTCGACTACACGGGCAAGGCTGTTCGAAAAGGGGATCCCCTGATGGAGTTATACAGCCCTGAACTTGTCTCAACACAGGAAGAGTATTTGCAGGCGATTCGCTACAGGAAGCAGTTGCAGCAAAGCAGCATTGAAGAGGCTCGCAGAGGTGCGGATGAACTGATCGAGAGTGCAAAGCGCCGGTTACTGTACTGGGATATTTCGGAGTCTGCAATCCAGGAACTTGAAAAGCGCGGATCGCCCAAGAAGACGATGACAATCTCCTCGCCTGTTGACGGGATTGTCATGGAGAAAATGATTTTCAGAGGCCAGAACATCATGGCTGGAATGGACCTCTACAAGATCGCTGACCTTTCCACACTCTGGATTCTTGCAGAAATCTATCAGTACGAATTGTCGTGGGTAAAAGTCGGGCAACAGGCAGATGTGGAACTTTCCTATCTGCCCGGAAAAACGTTTCCGGGAACGATTACGTACGTGTATCCGACTCTCGATATGGAAACAAAAACGGCGAAAGTGCGTGTGGTTGTTCGCAATACAGCAACTCTTGATTTGAAACCCGAGATGTTTGCGACGGTGAAAATCATTTCTCCAGTCGTTGTGGACGCAGTGGCCATTCCGGACGAGGCGATTATTCGATCCGGGGAACGCAACATCGCGGTGATAGCTTTAGGCGGAGGCTATTTTGACCCGCGTGAAATACGACTCGGTGTGATGGCAGGCGGCTACGTTCAGGTTCTCGACGGCATCAAAGAGGGTGAAAAAATAGTCATTTCCTCTCAATTCCTTATTGATTCCGAAAGCAACCTTAAAGCAGCTGTTGGATTGATGCGGGGACACGAGGGACACGACATGTCCTCGCCAGCAACAATGGATTCCGTTGGGCGGGCAGGCATACCGATGGAGCGACAAGAAGTGAAAGAAGAAGAGACTCCGGAGAAGCAGCCGAAACACGAGGGTCATGACCTGAATCAGGAGAACCCCCGGACGGAAGATCACAACGACCGCGAAATGAAAGCCGTACTTCCTGATACTGTGGTGGATCCCGTTTGCGGAATGACAATCAAACCGGATGAGAAACGATCATCCACGTACCAGGGGAAGACGTACTATTTCTGCAGTGATGATGACCTGGAGAAGTTCAAGAAGAACCCGGAGAAGTATGTGCCAGGCACCCAGCAGCCCTAATGATTCCCAAATAGAACCTGACAAGGATTCGAGATATGTTAGAAAAAATTATTGAAGCGTCGATTCGAAACAAGTTTATGGTCATTCTCGCGGTGCTGTTTCTCATCGGTTGGGGTGTCTATTCGATGCTGAGCATTCCGATCGATGCGATTCCCGATTTGAGCGATGTCCAGGTAATCATTTATACTGAGTATCCGGGTCAATCTCCACGCACGGTGGAAGATCAGGTGACTTATCCTCTGACAACAGCCATGGTTTCCGTCTCAGGATCCAAAGTGGTGCGTGGGTATTCGTTCTTCGGCTATTCCCTTGTATACGTCATCTTCGAGGATGGAACGGATCTCTACTGGGCCCGCAGTCGGGTACTGGAATATTTGAACTATGCGCAGAAGCGTTTGCCGCCAAACGTAGTTCCTGCGCTCGGGCCCGACGCCACCGGTGTAGGCTGGGTGTTTATGTATACCCTCACATCTGACAAGCACTCACTGCAGGAACTTCGGTCATATCAGGATTGGTATCTCAAATACGAGCTTACTGCTGTCGAAGGAGTGGCAGAGGTGGCAAGCATCGGTGGATTTGTCAAACAGTATCAAGTAACTGTCGATCCGACAAAACTCTCAGCGTATAAGATTCCGCTCAATATGGTGGAGATGGCAATCAAGAACTCCAACAATGACGTGGGCGGTGAGGTCATAGAGATGGGCGAGATGGAGTTCATGGTAAGGGGGCTTGGATACATCAAGTCGATCGATGATATCAAGAACATCCCGGTCATGGTGAACAAGAAAAGCGGCACTCCTGTATTCGTGGGGGACGTTGCAGACGTGACGATTGGTCCTCTGATGCGCCGTGGTCTTGCCGAAAGCAACGGGGAAGGTGAAGTCGTCGGCGGCATTATTGTGATGCGGTATGGCCAAAATGCGTTGGATGTGATCGAAAACGTGAAAAACAAATTGGAAGGCCTGAAACAAGGGTTACCGGAGGATGTGAAGATCGAGATTGCTTATGATCGATCAGGTCTTATTGAACGAGCCATTGATACGCTCACCCAAAACCTGATTGAAGAGATGGTTGTTGTGGCGCTCGTGATCATTGCGTTCCTATTACATGCCCGGAGTTCCTTTGTCGTGATCATCACATTGCCGACGGCAATCTTGATGTCCTTCATCGTTATGAAGATGCAAGGCATCAACGCGAACATCATGTCACTCAGTGGAATCGCTGTTGCCATTGGGGCCATGGTTGATTCTGCTATCATCATGGTCGAGAATGCCCATAAGCATCTTGAACACGATCGTGAGAAACCCTTGGCCGAGCGCAAAGAACACTGGCAGTTGATACTGGATGCCGCCAGGGAAGTAGGTCCCTCGTTGTTTTTTTCCCTGGCTATCATCACCATTTCGTTCCTTCCCGTCTTTACCCTGGAAGCGCAAGAAGGCCGGCTGTTCAAACCCCTGGCTTTTACCAAGACCTACGCCATGGGGGCAGCAGCGATTCTTGCGGTCACGCTCGTGCCTGTGCTGATGGGATATTGGATTCGGGGAAAAATCCGCTCGGAAAAAAACCACCCGCTTAGTCGGGTCTTAATCAGGTTGTATCACCCCGTTGTTGATTTTGTGTTGAAGCACAACAAATTGGTGATCGTGGCGACGTTGGCGCTCATGGCTCTCACCTATTTTCCGTACAGCCGGCTTGGCTCTGAGTTCATGCCGCCACTGTATGAAGGTGACATCCTGTATATGCCTACGACTCTACCGGGAATGTCGATTACAAAGGCCAGAGAGCTTCTTCAGCAAACCGACAAAATCCTTCGACAGTTTCCTGAAGTACACCACGTATTCGGCAAGATCGGCCGGGCGGAAACGGCGACAGACCCAGCCGGACTGGATATGATTGAAACCACTATCATGCTGAGGCCGGAAAGCGAGTGGCGTCCAGGAATGACCGTCAAGAAACTCATTGATGAGATGGATCGTGCGATTCAATTCCCTGGCCTAACGAATGCCTGGACAATGCCGATTAAAACCCGGACTGATATGTTAAGCACCGGCATCAAGACACCGGTGGGTATCAAGATCTCAGGTCCGGATCTAAAAGTGCTCGAACAGATTGGGAAGGAAGTCGAGGGCGTTATGAAAACGGTTCCGGGAACGTTGAGCGCATTTGCCGAGCGAGCGGTCGGCGGGAACTACCTCGATTTCGATATCAATCGCAGGGAGGCCGGCCGTTACGGCTTGACCGTCGGTGATGTGCAAATGGTGATTCAGACGGCGATTGGCGGAATGAGCGTCACGAACACGGTGGAGGGTCTCGAAAGGTATAGTGTCAACCTGCGCTATAGCCGCGAACTACGCGATAATCTTGAAGTGATTCAACGCGTGCTCGTCCCGACGCCAACAGGGGAACAGATTCCGATTGGTCAGCTTGCCACCATCACTACCCGCAAAGGTCCGATGGTCGTGCGAACCGAGGATACCCGGCCGAATGCGTGGGTCTATGTCGACATCAAAGACATCGATGTCGGAACATACGTTCAAAATGCGAAGCGAACCGTTGCAGAAAAGATAAAACTGCCGACAGGATACAATATCATTTGGAGCGGTCAGTACGAATACATGGAGCGCGCGGAAAAGCGCCTGGTGCTTGTCATTCCCCTGACGCTCTTCATCGTCTTCGTGCTGCTCTATCTCAGCACGAGGTCGATGACCAAGGTGGGAATAGTGTTTTTGGCGGTCCCGTTCTCGCTCATCGGAGCCTTCTGGCTGCTTTACATCCTCGGGTACAACTTGAGTATCGCTGTTTGGGTCGGCATCATCGCGCTGGCCGGCCTGGACGCGGAAACGGGGGTGATCATGTTGCTCTACCTCGACATTGCCTATGAAAAGGGGAAGAAAGAAGGCAAGATGAGAAGCTTGCAGCATTTGCGTGAGGCCATCCACCACGGCGCGGTCCAGAGGGTGCGGCCCAAACTAATGACCGTGATGACGACGATGATCGGCCTGTTCCCCATCATGTGGAGTACAGGAACCGGCGCCGACGTTATGAAACGTATTGCGGCTCCCATGGTCGGGGGTCTCACAACATCCTTCTTGCTGGAACTTACCGTCTATCCTGTCATCTTCTTTCTTTGGAAGAGGCGGAGCTTGAAGAAGGAATTGGCCACCGAAGGGAAGCTTTTGGAAAACTAATCGAAACTAAACCACCAACACAATCAACAGTGATAGAGGAGAACAGTATGAAGCAGAATTATTTATTGATCATCATTGCCATCGTGGCATTGTTCGGCTTGCGGAGTCTATCCGTGGCCCAGGAACACAATCATCAAAAGCCTGAACAGCAAAAAGCAAAGCCACAAGACCAATCAAAAGATGTATACACATGTCCCATGCATCCGGACGTGGTTTCCGACAAACCGGGAAAATGCCCTCAATGCGGAATGAAATTAGAGAAGAAGAAATCGGTTTCAGACCAGGAAGAAAAAATGGCCAAAATGATGGGTAAACCGATGTATGAACTGTTTACGGAAGGACTGGAGGTGCAGGTGTGGTTGATTACTCAGGATGAGCACAAGGAGATGATGGCGAAACGAATGAAGGACGGGAAGGGCGATATGGGCGGGATGAAGCATGACATGATGCAAGGAAGCAAGGATTCAACGAAGGCCGGGATGATGCACCATGACATGATGGGCAAAGAATCAAAGCACGATATGAAAGAGGGGGAGCCTTTGACGATGATGAAAGGAATGATGGAAGGAACGCATCACGTGATGGTAAGGGTGCTTGAAGAGAAAACGAAGAAAGCTGTAACCGGTGCAAACGTCCAATTTGTCGCAACCGCCCCATCGGGAAAAACCTCCACCGTCAATCTGGTGGGGATGATGGATCATTTCGGAGGCGGTGTTGCCATCGAAGAAAAAGGCGAACATACTATGACTGTTGCTGTGCAATCGGGAGAAGATGGATACAAAGTGCAGTTTACGTACAAGCAAGACTAAGAGAAAATCTTGCTTCGTGTCAACATACTGTTGCAGTGGCTCCCTGCAGGAGACATCATAGTGCAAGGATGAACAACTCCAGCAGGGATTGATGAGCAGGCGGGGATATGACTTGGCACGATACTTAAACGAAGACATTCATTCAAGAAGCTTGAATTCAACTCAAGGATCCCAGCCATGAAAGCCATGATCACACTTACTCTCAGCCTGTTTCTCGCATCTTGCATGCATCTGGGGATGATGGGAACCCATGGAGACCAGGAATCACAGGATCATCAGGCTTTTCCCGAACCGGTTCTCCAAAAGGAAATCCTCATCGGAGATGTGAAGGCGACAGCAACCTTCCTACCGCTTCAAGTCGGCGATGAGGCAATCTTTACACTGAAGCTCACGGATAAGACTACAGGCCAACCGGTCTCGAACGCAGACGTCTCCTTCCACACGTCGTTCTTGCATGCTGGAGAAAAACTTCACACCAGCACAATGCATGGTAAGAGCGACTCCTCCCAGGTGCTTTATTCACCGAAACACGACATGTACTTTGACAAGAATGTCGAGGAAAGCGCGCAGCCAGGAGTCTATGCAATCGGCTTTACACCTTCTCAAGCGGGTGAGCATAAGACTATGTTTCACATTCGCCGATTAGGCGGGCAACAGTTGGAGCCTGAAGCTGTCATCGAAACAACCAGGCATGCGGTAGCCTCAGGCGAGAATCATGGCGGCCTGATGATGCACCGAACCGGAGGGATGCCAGAATACGTAATCATCGGTGGTATTGTTATGGCGGCTGTGATGATCGCGTTCTGGGCTGGAAGTGGTGGGCATATGTATTAAGCGTCGTGTTTCTGAAATTCTTTTACAAAATCTGCGGCGCGCAATGACTCGAATCGTTGTCATGTGAGCACATTTGTTAGCCGACTCAATGACATCTACGCAGAGATGTAAGGCTTTTCTCACACGATTTATTTGATTGTGCACTTTCTTACTTTAGACCGAGAATATTTCAGCACCAATCTCTGGTCTATGCTTTTCGGTTACGGAGAAACCGAAATAAGGATCGCAAATGGATAACACTTGGCTTTCAGTTTTACCTCCTATAATTACTATTGCTGTTGCGATGTGGTCTAAGAAAATCATTCCTTCTCTTTTGATTGGATTATTAGCGGGAAGTTATTTGTTACATCCCACGCTCACGGGCGGCTTTGAAACTGCTGTAGACCAGATTGTAACAACGTTAACTGATAAGGATAATCTGCAGGTGCTTTTGTTTCTGTATTTGTTCAGCGGTTTGATTGCTCTTATAAAAAAATCAGGTGGTATAAAAGCCTTTTCTGACATTGCAGAAAAACATATTGAAAGTAAAAGGGGAGTGTTTTTTACTCTGTGGGCATTAATTCCTGTTACTTTTATTGATTGTGGTTTTAGGATAGTTGGGGCGGGTTCCATTATCCGCTCACTTGCCGAAAGGAACAAGATAGCCAAAGAACGGCTTGCGTTTATGCTTAACAATACAGCCAGTCCTGTTGTAGAACTCATACCGATCGCGACCACGTATGTAGGCTTTAATGTAGCGATTATTAGTCAGGGGTTAGAAGCTGCCGGAGTTGCGGAAAGTAATTCCGCCTATTCTATTTGGCTTAAGGCTATTCCTTTGGAATTTTTCAGCATTGTGGTGATTATCATAACCTTTCTTTCCATCTTTTATCAGTTCAGAAAGGCTGGCAAAAATCAGAACGAATCCCACCTTGGAAAAGGTACCAGTGAGATGAATATGAATATGGGGGATAATAAACCTGTAATAGAACCAAGAGTGATGAATCTTATTGTTCCAGTGTCGTGTGTTATCTTCTTTAGCTTTTTCTTCTTTTGGTTTTTCGGAAACAATGCATCCAACGACACTTCTTTTATATCTGCAATAACTAATACGGAACCGAACAGAGCCATGCTCGTTTCATTGTTTATTTCAATCATTATATCCGGAATCTTGTATTTGTTTCAAAAATATGATCTAAAAGAAATGACTGCAGATATAATCTCAGGTGGAAATGAAATTGTAACCACATTGGCTATTCTTGCAATAGCATGGCCCTTAGCAGCCCTTTCACAAGATCTAGGCCTAAGCAATTTCATACAGCAGCAGTTAGGGGATTCTTTGCCGTTTTGGATCGCACCTGTTTCACTTTTTCTTCTATCTTCTGTTGTAACGTATTTCATCGGCTCAGGGTGGGGAGCGGCTTCATTGATTATGCCTTTCGCAATACCCCTTGCAGTTTCGGTTGGCACAAACATTCCCCTTTGCGCTGCAGCAGTAATTACCGGGGGAACATTTGGAGATGTTACGTCACCTGTCGCCGGAATGACGAATATGGCGTCTAATGTGTCTCGCGCTGATCATATGAAATACTTAAGATACGCCAACCCATATAATTTTACAGCGTTCGTGCTAGCAGCGATACTCTTTTTACTTTTTGGATATATCTGGTAATCAAAAGCATTGTCAGTCTGTTGACGTACACGGACGGGAAGAGCAAGTATAGCCCAACTTCATACGCAACCAATACTCACCATCAAGGAGGATTTATGCAACGAATCATCACGGCCTGCCTGATTGTCACCGCCGTCATTTGTTTTTCCGGGACAATGGCTGCTCAGGAGAAGCACACCGGGCAGGAAAAACGGGAGGGAACGAAACAGGCGAAGGA
>JBBDYD010000170.1:0-2110 GCA_040901865.1 Bacteroidota bacterium
GACCGAAACAGCCCTGCGGTACGTTGCGAATTATCACTCAATGCACGGAGAACAAATCACAGCCGGATATATGGGTCGAAACATTTTCGAGAAGGTTCTGGAACAGGAGGAGGCCGTCGGCATCCGCATCTATAATGCCCGGCTCGATGATGGCAGGCCAACCTATGTCATTGTCGGTGTTGACAGGGATGGAAATGATCTTCTTGCCGGTCCTATTGGCGAAGACGTCATTCCGTGTCCCCCAAAGTGTGGCAAGGCGCTTGTGGAATCCCAGCAGATAGCACTTCGGTAGTTCTACGCGGTCTTTGCGGCGGGGTGCAAGCCCCGCCGTTGTTCTTTGAGAATCAGCGTAAAAAAGACGATATTCAAATCATGGACCTCCCCCTGATCGCTTACATGGCCGGCGGTGCGATTGTCGTTCCTTTTTTGCTAGGCCTGATTGCTCTACGGAAGCTTGGACATGACACGAGGCTGCTCCTGGCTTTCTTCGGATTTCACTCATTCCTCACCGTCTTTCAATTCGCTCTCGCGTTCCATGCGATAAATAACCTCTGGACTTCTCATATTTACTACCTGGTCGAAATGGTGGTTGTGTTGAGGGTGTATTCCTTTTGGACTCCCTCACGGTCGGCGAGACGTATTTTCCTGTGGTTGACGATTCTCTATGCGGTATTCTGGATCGCCGCGAAATTCCTTCTTGAAGAATTCACTGTATCAGCGCTCTATACTCCGACTGTGTCGCGTGTTATCTTCATCGGATCGACCCTCTACATCCTCGTTGTGGTCGCAACCAATTCTGAACTTTCTCTGTATCTTGAATCTAGGTTTTGGTTTGCGGCGGGTTTTCTCGTTCTCTTTGCCGGAAGCCTGATGTTTTACGCCTTCAGAAATTTCATATTTGGTTTTCCTGTTGAAATCGTCGACAGGCTTCTCACGATTCATTGGACGAATATCCTCCTCTCAAACTTATTGCAATCGGCGGGTTTCTTATGCATTCTCCGGCTCCCGAATACTGGTGGGCGATTGGAATTGGCACCGTAGGGTTGCTCCTCTTCACGGTCGTGTTTCTGGCATGGCTTATCATGAGTCAGAAGCGGCTCCGGGCCCAACTTGACGCAACGCTCAGGAATGAAGCGAAGTACAGGAATCTCTTCGATAACTCCCTTGTCGGAATGTTCCGGCTTTCCGCTGCGGACTTCACCGTGCTCGATTCGAACAAGACCTTCCTTGGGATCTTTCGAAAGGACTCACTGGATGAAGCGCGGGAAGTGTTTCGGCCAATCCCTTCGAAAACGAAAGAGCTTCTGAAGAATGTATTGCAAAGGGACGGAATGATCGAAAACGAAGAAATTGAAATGGTCAAAGACGATGGAACGCGGTTCTGGATTTCCCTGACCTGCCGTTTGCACGCGTCGGAGGGATATGCCGAGGGTGTAGTTCTTGATGTGAGTGAACGAAAACAAGCCGAGGAACGACTCAGGGACTCCCATCGGCAATTGCGCAGTCTCTCATCACGGCTGGAGTCCGTGCGTGAGGAAGAGCGTGTGCGGATTGCCCGCCAGGTCCACGATGAACTTGGGCAGATCCTCACGGCCGTGAAGATCCACCTGACGGTTCTTGCGACGGGTGCTGCCGGCCAGCGCGGGAAGACATCTCTCACAAAGAAACTGGAGTCGCTGACCTCGGTGATTGACGACGCTATCGATCTCGTGAGGAATATTTCGTATGAGCTCAGACCGCTTGCGCTGGAGGAATTGGGGCTTAAAGAGGCCATTGAATGGGAGGCATCTCAAGTTGGACAGCGGTCGGACATCCGGTGCCGCGTGGAGACATCGGGTGAGATTACTCTTGGGCGCGAACAATCAACGGCGGTGTTCAGAATTTTTCAGGAGGCATTGACGAATGTCGTTCGCCACGCATCGGCGGGGAATGTCGTTATCCGGCTGAATGTCAGGGATGACCGCCTAGTCCTTGAGGTGGCTGATGATGGAACTGGAATTCATGAGGAGCGATTGGCCGATCCGAGGGCACTGGGCATTCTCGGAATGAAAGAGAGGGCGATGTTCCTCGGCGGCAGTCTTCAGGTCTCGCGCAATAACGGGAAAGGCAC
>JBBDYD010000171.1:0-14668 GCA_040901865.1 Bacteroidota bacterium
ACAGGCGGCCGGACGATGATGTGCGGAGAATTCAGGAACAATTACGAAATGGTGAACGGAATATCGCCAGCGCTGAAGCCCTCGAAGAAATCATCCAGTTTTGCTTCGAACATGAACAGTTCGAAGATGCCCTCCCGTTCTGCGACCGCCTGCTGAGTTTTGAACCCTACAATGCCGACGCCTGGCAACGCCGCGGCATGGTCCTTAATAACCTCGCACGCTACGACGAAGCTCTTCAATCCTACGACCAGGCGCTGAATCTCAATCCTGCCGATTCGGAAATCCATGTGAACCGCGGCATCACACTGGACAATATGAACCGTGTTGACGAAGCGGTCGAGGCGTTTGAATATGCCCTGACCCTTGAGCCGGGTTCCGAAGATGCTCTCTTCCATAAGGGAGTCACACTTGAGAAGTTGGACAGATTCGAAGAAGCCATCGAGATTTTCAAGCGTATCCTGGCGGTTAACCCGAATCACCCGGAATCCTGGTATGAATTGGGATATTGCCATGATTTTCTGGATCAGATGGAAGATTCCGTTCAGTCCTATGACGAACATCTGAACCGCGATCCCTTCAATTATAACGCATGGTATAACCGGGGAATTGTTCTCAACAGAATGGGCCGTTTTCCGCAGGCGATTGAGAGTTACGAACTGGCCCTTGCCATCAAGGAGGATTTTCCCGCCGCTCTCTATAATATGGGGAACGCCTTGGCCAATCTTGAGAGACTGCAGGAGGCAATCGCTGCATACAGGCGCACATTGGAACTCGAGCCGGCGGATGTCCCGGCATGGCATAACTTGGGAAACGCCCATGAAGAACTTGGCAACCATACTGAGGCAATTCAGTGCTTTTCTAAGGCGATCGAGTTTGACGATCGGCATTATGAATCCTATTTTGGCCGCGGCTCCAGCTATGATGCGATAGAGCAACCCCGGAAGGCCCTGGAAGACTACAAGAGAGCCCTCTCTATTTATCCGGACTATCCTGAGCTCTGGTACGCCAGAGCCGACGCCGAATATAATATTCGGAAGTTTCAGGAATGCGTGGTGAGTTACCGCATGGTCGTAACGCTCGATCCGACCAATGCCGAGGCCTGGTTTGATTACGGCGATACGCAGCAAGAACTGGGAAACGCCAACGAAGCGATTCGGGCTTTGGGCGAATGTGTTCGTTTGGCCCCCCAATTTGCCCCGGCTTTCTACAGCAAGGCAAAGGCATTTCTCGAGCAGGGTCTCAAGAAGGAAGCGCTGGAGAGCCTGTCGCGGGCATTTTCCATTGATCCTGAGCTCAAGAAGGGCTTTGTGCTGGAATTCCCTGCGCTGAGCAAGACTCGTGACTTCGCCCACCTGTTGAAGTGCTGATTCCTTTCATTCTTCCGCCATTGTGGGCGGACTGACAACCCACCTTTTCCCAGGACTCCGGTGAAACGCTACGCGATCATAGGTCATCCGGTTTCCCATTCGCTCTCCCCTTTCCTGCACACTACCGCGTTCAATGCCCTTGGCCTCGATTGCTCGTACGAGGCGATCGAAATTGCACCCGAAGACCTTGCCACGTCGATCCGGAACCTCATGGATGAGGGAATCGCCGGATTCAATGTTACCGTTCCGCACAAAGAGACAATCATTCCGCTTATCGACGACCTCGACGAAGCCGCACGCAGTGTTGGGGCAGTTAATACGGTACTCAACACCAAAGGCAAATTCACAGGGACCAACACGGATGTGTACGGATTCAACCGGCTCGCGGAGCCTTACGCCGATGCCATCGCCGGAAACCAGGTGGCCGTCCTCGGGGCCGGAGGGGCGGCACGCGCGGTGCTTTATGCATTGACAACCGGATTTGGCCCCGGCCGGATTACCCTCTTTAACCGGACCATCGACCGTGCCGAACGACTGGCATCGGAGTTCTCAACGGAAAAAATTCTGATTAACTCCGAATCGCTGTTTCAGGAAGATCTGCAGAAGCTTGTCGAAAGCTCGTCCGTTGTCATCAATACAACGTCGGTCGGAATGAAACCATACACCGATGCTTCGCCGCTGGACGACGTGGAATTCAGGGAAGGCCAGATTGTGATAGACCTGGTTTACAGTCCACGGGAAACCAAGTTGCTAAAATCAGCAAAAGATGCGGGGGCGACTGCGGTTAGCGGATTCGACATGCTGTTACACCAGGCGGCGGGAGCGTTTAGGATTTGGACGGGAAGGGAGATGCCGATGGATACGGTCAGGAAGGTGTTGGAGATGGAGTCGCAAGTTTAAGGTTTGTTCAAGAGAAAGGCGTCTTTTGTTTGTGGTTTTTGGTCATGGTTTTTAGTTCCCAGTTCTGGTTGAATAGGTGAGAAAACTATAACCAGAACAAATCAACCATCAACCAAAACAACCAAAACAACCAACCAACAACCAATAACGCTTTTTTCCTATTACCTTTTCTTTCTGCCCCTTGTTTCTTATTTTGAACTTTGAAGTTTGTCTTTTTGATTCCCGTTTCCCACTATGAACGCCGATCTCTCTCAAAAATACGATTCCCTCAAGACCGCACTCACTGACTTAGGCTCAGTTGCCATCGGCTTCTCCGGCGGCATCGATAGCACCCTGCTCATTCGGGTTGCCACGGATGTCCTGGGTGACAAAGCACTCGCGGTGATCGGCCGATCGGAAACCTATCCCACGCGGGAATTCGAAGAAGCCATCACGCTTGCGAAGCAATTCGGGTCCCGGTACAGAGTTGTCAATACCGAGGAAACCGACGATCTGAAATTCCGCGAAAACCCTCCGAACCGATGCTACTTCTGTAAGACAGAGTTATTCACCAAGCTTCACAAGATCGCCGAAGAAGAGCGCATCCGGTGGGTTGCAGACGGGACGATCGTGGACGACCTCGGCGATTTCCGGCCGGGCATGAAAGCAAAATCGGAAAACAACGTCCTCTCTCCCCTTCTCGATGCTGGATTCACAAAAGATGATGTGCGGAAACTTGCCAGGGAGCTTGGGATTCCGACGTGGGACAAACCGTCGTTTGCCTGCCTGTCGTCGCGTTTCCCTTATGGATTCGGAATTACGAAGGAGAACCTTATGAAAGTCGATGCTGCAGAAAGCTTCATGCGCGACAACGGATTTCGCTTTTTCCGCGTGCGGCATCACGATGACCGAACCGCACGCCTCGAACTCGGACCGCAGGACTTCCATCGTGTTTTTGACGATACGTTCCGCGCCACGCTCGTTCAGCACTTCAAGAACCTGGGCTACCTGTATGTCACACTCGACCTCCAGGGTTTCCGGAGCGGGAGCATGAATGAAGTGCTGTCAGAGGATGTAAAAGAAAGGTATAGGTAGAGGTAGAGATGGGTGATGGGAGATGGGGAGATGGGAGAAGTGAAATGTGATATGTGGTCCTATAAGAATGCTCAATTTTTCCGTCCAATCACTGAAATCCACAAAAGGCCTCTTCCTCGCTTTAAGCGTCATTCTACTTTCCGCTTCGGCTGTCGCGCAGCACACCTATAGAATCCTCATCGTTGATGCAGAATCGGGAGAGCCCCTTCCGGGTGCAAACGTTGTACTTTTGAATTCTCACCACGGTGATGCCGCAGACGCCAACGGCATTGCAGAGATCCGCAATCTCGAAGCCGGAACCTATTTCGCCGCAATCTCCTTTGTCGGTTACACAACTCTCATCGATACGTTGATCGTTCCGGCCATGAACGGGATTCTCAGAACCGTTCGACTCGAACCATCCGCTCACGAAGTTGATGAAATCGTCGTCACCACGACCAGATCGAGCAGAGTCATCGAGGATATTCCAACCAGAGTCGAGGTCGTAGGGGCGGATGAGCTGGATGAGAAATCCAGCATGCGCTCTTCTGATATCCGCATGCAGCTGAATGAAAGCACCGGCATCATGGTCCAGTCCACCTCGGCGGTTTCCGGCAGTGCGACCTTTCGCATTCAGGGCCTTGAAGGCCGCTATACTCAACTGCTCAAAGACGGGTTCCCGCTCTATGCAGGTTTTGCATCGGGACTCAGTCTGCTCCAAATACCGCCTCTTGACCTCCGGCAAATCGAAATCGTCAAGGGAAGCTCGTCAACCCTGCACGGGGGAGGAGCGATCGCCGGGCTGGTCAATCTGATCACAAAACAGCCGGGCCTTGATCCCGAAAATTCATTTCTGATCAACGGAACCGGCGCGGGCGGATTGGATGTCAGTGGATACTTCAGCAGGCGCAGGGAAGCCATTGGTTGGTCGCTTTTCTCCGCCGCCAATGTTCAAGCCCCATACGACGCCAACGGGGACCGATTCTCCGACCTTCCAAAAATGAAACGATTCAGCCTCCATCCAAAATTCTTTTATTACGGCAACCAGACCTCCCTTTCATTCGGAATCAATTCGGCATTCGAGGTCCGTTCCGGCGGGGCCATGTCGATGCTCCGAGGAGAGAGCTCGGACCCGAACCTGTATGTCGAACAAAACACGACCGATCGCATTTCGTCGCAACTGTCGTTTGATCACGTGATCGGGGACAGGTTTTTCATGAATGCCCGCAACAGTGTCGGCCATGTCCGGCGAACCGTAAAAGCCGCGGGCTCTGAATTCTCCGGAGCACAGTGGTCCACGTTTTCGGAGGTTACGGGGCAGGCGCACAGTGGCAAAGCGGAATGGATATTCGGACTCAACCTCTGGACCGATGATTTCCGGGAGATGAGCGGTGGCGGACGCGATATTTCGTCAACGACATTCGGCTCCTTTGTGCAGTACTCCGGTCTTCTGACGGAACACGTCACCCTCGAGACCGGCATCAGGATCGACCGACACTCTGATCTCGGATCATATGTCCTTCCGAGAGTTTCACTTCTTCTGAGAATCAACCCGACCCTTACTTCCCGACTGGGAGGCGGTACAGGGTACAAGACGCCGACGATCTTTACCGAAGAATCCGAGAATGCGCATTTCAACAATGTCCGCCCTCTCGGGCCGGATGTTTTGGCGGAACGTTCTTTTGGCGTCAACTGGGATGTGAATTATCGGATGATCCTCGGGGAGGAACTCACCCTGACGTTCAATCAGCTCTTTTATTATACAAGGCTTGACGATCCGCTTTCACCCGATCCCGATTCCCTTGCAGGCTCGGTCCTCCTCTACAGGAATTCGGAAGGGTTTGTCGATACCAAGGGGTTCGAAACGAACGTGAAGATCAGTTTGGAACACTACAAGCTCCTTCTAGGCTACACCTTCGGCGATCCAAGGATGCACGACGCCGGGGGAACAAGCCGTCTCCCCTTGACACCAATGCACAGACTGAACGTTATTCTCCTGTATGAGATCGAACGCAAAATCCGCGTTGGGCTTGAATTCTATTACACGGGTTCTCAGGAACTTCGGACCGGTGGATCGGGAAGGGACTATTGGATCAGCGGACTGATGATCGAGAAACAGTGGGAGCCCTTCAGCTTCTTTTTGAATTTCGAGAATTTTACAGATACCCGGCAATCCCGCTTTGGCCCCCTGTTTGCCGGACCCGAAGCTAACCCTGTGTTCGTTGACCTCTATGCCCCGCTTGAGGGATTTGTCATCAATGCCGGTTTCAAGGTCCGGTTCTGAACGAGTTTCAAGACGGTTTTTGGCAACTTTCCTTCCTATAATATCGTTAAGGAGGATACAATGCCGGAAGTCATAAATGTCGGACATGCCGATCGCGTTATCAGAATAATTTCAGGTGTTGTATGCCTGGGATTGCTTGCCTATCATTTTCTTGGCGATTCGTTCCTTCCCCTGTACGCTGTCATCATCATTGTGATCCTAATCCCTTATTTCCTTAAAACGGGGATCACCCGCTCTTGCCCGATCATGAAAGCAATGAATGTTTCCACGGCGAAAAGGGATGAAGAATAATCCACTCCTGTTTTCCTTTCGTACGCCCGGCAAAAGAACACATCGGTATGACCGCCGTTAAAAGCAACGTTTTCAAATTTTTTCCCATCTGCTTGTTCTTCGCCGCTATGACATCGGTCGTCACCACCTCGCCGGCTCAAGAGAGCACTGTTCTTCCGACCCAGGACGGCGGACGGGTATCTGCTCTTCTCTATGGCGAAGGAGAGCGCGGCGTTGTGCTCGTCCACGGCGGCCGTTTCAAGAAAGAAAGTTGGGAGGACCAGGCGAGGATCCTGAGCAAGGAAGGATTTCGCGTAATCTCCATTGACCTTCGTGGCTTCGGCGAATCGACAGGGCTCGGCCAGGATGATCCCTACACCGCGCCAATGCACCTCGACGTGCTAACCGCCGTTCGGTATCTCAGGTCGTCCGGATCGAAATCTGTTTCGGTTGTTGGTGCAAGTATGGGCGGATGGGCCGCCGCCGATGCCTCCATCCTGTCGGAACCGGGTGAGATTGACCGGATCGTCATTCTTGCGGCCTCGATTAACGGCCCGCCGGAGAAGCTCAAAGGCCGGACGATGTACGCCATCGCACAGGGCGATACTACCGCAAGCGGGGTTCCCAGGCTGGTCCGGATCCGCGAACAGTATGAGCGTACTCCTCAGCCGAAGGAATTGCTGGTTCTTGACGGATCGGCACACGCCCAGTATGTCTTCCAAACCTCCGAGGGTGACCGCCTTATGCGCGAGATCGTCCGGTTTCTCCTCGCGCCATAACGACCGTCATCCCACGACGACGCAACTTTTGCTCTTTTCCCATCGTCATAAAGTATATTTTGCCGAGGCGGCTCTTGGCCTAGATCAGATAATGAACCTGGAACCTGCCCGCCCGACCGAACGTGAACTGAATCGCATGCGGTCGTTCGGGCGGGAAACATTGAACTCTTCCCACTCACTAATAACTAATAACCAATAACTAATAACTATCCCTGTTCCTCATGAGGACCCTCCACGCCGCCTCTCTCCTTTTTCTCATTTCTCTTTCTCACGCCAACGATAACGATCCGCTCCGACCGGTGAAGATCGATACACCTCCGGTTATCGACGGAATTCTTGACGATGCGGCATGGCAATTGGCTCCCCGGGTGGGCGGATTTAAGACGTTTATTCCGGATTTCGGCAAAGTGATGCCCGAGTCGACACAGGTGTACATGGCGTACGACCGGGAGAATCTCTACTTCGCCTACTATTGTTATGATTCAGACCCTTCATCTATCAAAGCGGAAGTCACAAACCGGGACAACATCCGCCGACACGACTGGATATGCATCAATCTCGATTCCTTTAACGATCAGCAGGCCCTGTACGGTTTTTATGTGAATCCTTTGGGCATTCAGGAAGACAGCCGTTTTGCGGCGGGCGGCGAGGATATGGGAATTGATTTTGTGTGGTACAGTGCCGGTAGGATCGTCGAAGACGGCTACATCGTCGAAGTGCAGATTCCGCTCAAGAGCATCCGCTACGCAAGCACCAATCCCGTGGAAATGTCCGTCGTGTTCGAGCGGCGAGTCAGCAGGCGGTCCGAACAGGCGACGTTTCCTCCGCTGGATCCCAGGAGCGGATATGCCTTCCTCACGCAGATGAAACCCATCGTCTATGAGGACATCGAGCACTATACGCTTTTTGAAGCCCTTCCGGCAGTGACGTACCGGCAGGACTTCCACAACGAACAAGGGACCCTGCAGCGGTATGCGAACAAGGGCGAAGGAAGCCTCACGCTGAAGTACGGAATCACATCGGACCTCATTCTGGATGCAACGTACAATCCGGATTTCAGCCAGGTGGAGTCCGACGCGGGCCAGGTGGATGTGAATTTGCGCTCAGGCATTTTCTTTGCAGAAAAGCGGCCGTTCTTTCTGGAAGGAAACGAGATCTTCAACATCGCAGGTGCCGGAACTTTCGCCCCTGATCCGTTGATTTCAGGCGCTCATACCAGAACCATCGAAAATCCCCTCGTGGGCCTGAAGCTCACCGGCAAGGTGGGCCGGAAAAGCACCATCGCGTCGATCTATGCGCTTGACGAGCCCATGGGTTCAGGCGGACCGAGAACTCATGTACCCATCCTCCGCTTCAAGCAGTCGTTAAGCGGTGACAGCTATCTTGGCGCCCTGTACACCGGACGCGAAGTTGAGGGAATCCACAACCGGGTCCTGGGAGCCGACGGATCCTTGCGCACATCGCCGGCCGGCGTCATCGACTACAATATCTTCGCTTCTGACACGAAGAGCGCCGATTCGACGGAAGCAGTGACGGGTCACTCGCTGACGCTCGGATTCAACTACGGAACGCGCGACTTGCAATACGGCATCGGGCTGAACAAGGTCTCAACGGATTTCAACACGCAGACAGGGTTCCTTCTGCGGACCGGAATTCTCGCATTCAGCGGATATGTCACACCCAAGTTTTATCCGGAGTCCGAATTCATCCGCAGAGTTGACCTCACGTTGTATTCGTCGCAAACGCGTGACGATTTCAGCAAGTTGTGGGAGACGTTCAATTTCTTGCGGCTCCAGGCCGTGCTCCCCGCGGGAGTGTCATTCAGCGTTCGGGGCAAGTACTCATCCGAGATCTTCGCGGGCCAGCGTTTTCGAACCGATGGACTTTTGCTTTCCGGTGGCGGACAGTTTACGCGGCTGGTGAACCTCTCCGCTTCTTTCGAACATTCAAAATCCATCTATTACCCGGCGCCATACCAGGGCACACAGACCCTCCTTTCCGGAACCCTGGTCTACCAACCCTGGAACCAGTTTGAATCCCGTTTCTCTTTGACCTCTGTGTCGTTTCGGCGGGATTCTGACGATCTGAAGATCTATGAATACCCCATCGCGCGGGCGCGGTTGACGTACCAACCAAACAGATTTTTGTTTTTTCGGGGTATTGCCGAGTATAACAAACTACGGCGGACGCTGCTCACAGACTACCTCGTCTCCTTCACGTACATACCCGGCACTGTACTCCATGCAGGATACGGATCGTTGTACCAGCGTTCGGAATGGTAAACAGCGGCTTATGTGAACGTAGATTCGTTCTCGGAATTCAGGCGGGGGTTTTTCTTCAAGATGTCGTATCTGTGGAGATCATAAGAGATTGCGGAATGCGGAATGGGGATTGCGGACTGTGTTAAGCAATGAGAACAGCCCATGGTAAGCATAAAAAGCGCAAGTCATCCTGAGCGAACGCTCTTACTCCGGGTGCCGCAGTTGGAAGTGAGCGAAGGATCTGAATAATCCCAGCTCAACAATGGCCACCTGCGCACACTAGCAGGCGCAAAACGGCGAAACGGGGTGTGCAGTGGTGGATTAAGCGCTGGGCGAATGGACGGCTTGTGCGGACCCCATCCCTGCCCTTCCCCTTGGGAAGTGTGATGCAAGGATAGAAATTCGAAATCCCCCATCATATTCCATTATTCCAACCCCTGCTTCATCGCCCCGGGATGAATCCCGGGGCTAGTTGCACCTCTGATGAGGCACAATTCCGCTAAAGCGGAATGGGGATGTTCGATTGCAGGCCAATCCGCGTTACCTTGACATTCACCGCACTCTTCTCTAAGTTCCGACCATAGCTTTCGTCACACGCCCGGGGGCACCCATGCACCGTAAGGTTCAGGTGGTCACCGTCCTGATTTACATCCTAATGCAATCCCTCTCCCAGCGACCAGTTCACCCGCCAACCTTTGACTTTGAGCGTACATTTGATTGTGATCCGAGTGTCTTGCGCGCAGGTTTCTTTTTCGTGTAAACGATTCAGACTCTGATTGTGCGGCAGTCGCTTCCAGACATTCGTTTGCGACGCATTTGCTTGAAAACGGCACAGACCTGAGGTACATTCAGGAACTTCTTGGCCATCAAAGTTCCCGGACGACGGAGATCTACACGCACGTCAGCGCCAGAGAACTTGGCAAGATCAAGAGTCCGATTGAACATCTTTTGGACAGGGAAAAGAAGGGGTCACCACTCTTAACAGACAACAATTAACCACGCGAGTTAAAAACGCAGTACTGCGTTATGCCACGAGTTATGTGCCATGCTTGCACATCTGATAGAGTTACGTGGCGGCACTCTTTAATGAATCGATAATGATGATCGGTCAAACAATATCACATTATAAAATCCTCGAGAAACTTGGTGAGGGCGGGATGGGCGTTGTCTACAAGGCCCAGGACCTCAAGCTCGACCGTCTCGTCGCACTGAAATTTCTCCCGCCCCATCTCGCCGCAGACGAGCAAGATAAGAAACGCTTCATTCACGAAGCCAAAGCCGCTTCTGTGCTTGACCATCCGAACATCTGCAACGTGCATGAGATTGACGAAACACCGGACGGTCAACTGTTCATCGTGATGGCTCTCTATGAGGGGACGGCACTCAACAAGAAGATCGAACAAGCTCCGCTGACGATTGAGGAAACGCTCAATATCGCTATTCAAACGGCTGAAGGACTCCAGGCGGCCCATGAGAAGGGCATTGCTCATCGAGACATAAAGAGTAGCAATGTCATGATAACCGAGAAGGGACGCGCTGTCGTGATGGATTTTGGCTTAGCCCGCACAACCGGAGCAACGAAACTGACGAAGAAGGGCGCAACATTAGGGACGGTACCGTATATGTCTCCTGAACAAGCGCGGGGAGAGAAAGTGGATCACCGCACGGATATATGGTCCTTAGGAGTAGTATTGTACGAGATGATGATCGGGCGGATGCCGTTCAGAGGTGACTATTCCGAAGCGATAGTCTATCAAATCCTGAATGAAGAACCTGAAGCGATCACGAGCATGCGCTCCAATGTGCCAATGGAATTCGAGCGCATTGTGAAGAAGGCGATGCAGAAAGATTGCAACTTGCGGTATCAGCGTGTAGAAGAAATGCTTGTCGATCTCAGGGCAGTAAAGAAAGAGACAGAATCTGGGGTCTCGAAAACGAAGCCCATACCAGCACGATCAAGAAAAAGAAACAGATTGGTTGTAACGGCTGGCCTTGCTGCGGGTCTTCTCGTCATTGTGATCGCTGGCTACATTCTCCTTTCGAGAGAGCCTACTGAGAAGAATTCCATTGCTGTCCTTCCATTTCAGAACCTGGGAGGTGGCCAGAAAATGGACTTTCTCCGCCTGGCCCTTGCAGACGAAATAACGACTACGTTGAGCTATACTCACAATCTGGCCGTTCGTCCATCAGCGAGCACGCGGAAGTACGCGGGGCCCGATGTTGATCCTCAATTTGCAGGACGGGAATTAGGCGTGGTTACGATCATTACCGGTCAATTCCTTCGCGGGAGTGATGGCTTTCGTGTGAGCCTGGAGGCCATCGACGTGAAGAACAACCAACTGTTGTGGAGAGAAACGGTGCGGGCACAGGAGCAGGACTGGATCGGCATGGAAGAACAGATCCGCAATCGAGTCCGTCAGCGACTGATTCCAGCACTGGGTCTTGCTGCCTCTCCAGACGAAGAAGGAGCCCGCCCAACCAATGCTGAAGCT
The DNA here is from genome assembly GCA_040901865.1 of Bacteroidota bacterium. GTDB lineage: Bacteria > Bacteroidota > Ignavibacteria > UBA10030 > UBA10030 > JBBDYD01. The sequence goes on from JBBDYD010000171.1 coordinate 11,407, forward strand.
TACGAGTTGCACATGCGGAGTGTGGCTTATCCCAACTCGGAGAACAAGCAAGCCATTGCCATGTTGCAGCGGGCTGTTCTCCTCGACCCTGGGTATGCTTCCGCCTGGGCTGCGCTGGGTCAGCGGTACAACTGGAGCGCGGCGTATGAGGATGGCAGCGACAAAGCGTATGAACAAGCGAAACAAGCTTATCGACACGCGCTGGAACTTGATCCAAACATGGTTCTCGCGGCGCGTGGTCTCATCGCATTGACCGTTGAATCGGGACAACTCGCGGAGGCTTATGATATGGCGCAAGACCTGCTACGGCGACGCCCAGAGAACGCGTTGGCTCATTACTCGTTGAGCTACGTCTTCCGTTTCGCCGGACTTCTCGCGGAAGCGGCACAGGAATGCGAAACGGCTCGCGCGTTGGATCCGCAAGAGGGAGGGCTGCGTGCCTGTGGATTTGCTTTCATGATGGCGGGTGACTACGAACGCTCACTCAGCTTTTGGGCGATTGGGCCCGAAACTGAATGGTCAAACAACGCGATTTCTCTCGTCCTGCTCCGTCAGGGGAAGTATGATGAAGTCCTGCGGATCACTTCGAAGCTGGCTCAGAATCCCACCTGGCCCGCGCGTTTTGTGGATGCATACTTGCAAAAGAAGTCTGCCTCAGAAGTGAAAAAACATGCCGACGAGTACATTCGGAACACGCTGCGTCTCCGACGTGACCCCGAATCGGCATACCTTGACGGTGCGCTGCTCGCTTTTTGTGATCAACGCGTGGCCGCACTGCAATTGCTACGGCTTGCCGTCAACGGAAATTTTTGTATGGCCGATGCATTGGATACCGACCCACTGCTCGAAAATGTGCGCTCCACGCCGGAATTTGCCGAGATTCGTGCGGCTGCAAATGAGTGTCAGAAAAAACTGCTCACTCACCGGATCACGAACAAATGAGTCAACGAACGCCTCGGTGATCGGTCAAACCATATCTCATCACAAAATTCTCGAGACTCGCCACCTGGATCGTGCCGCCACGTAACGGGTCTTATAGAGCAAGCACGAACGCATAACAGCGGTAACAACGTCGCTCGCTCGTTTGATATGGCTAAGTTAGAACTAATGAAAGAAACAGTTGTGCACGCTCCATTGTTTTTGCCGTCCGCCTTCGGCGGAGTATGTGCGCTCCGCCGCGAGATAATGTGTCATTCGATAGCGGCTCCGCGCACGTCGTTCTCAGCGGCAAAAACAACGGCGTTGTTACCGTAGACGATAGGCGACACCTTCTTAAACAAAGGATGACTCATTAATTCAAAATGTACGTATCATAATCCACAATACTCTCACATCTAACTTTTATGGAGGTCGTCATGTCAAGTCCTTTTTCTTCGCGAGTGTTCCTCATTGGATTGACTCTCATCGTTCCTGCCTTACTACTCCGTGCACAGGAGAAGGCGGCTGAAAAGGCAGGTGAGCATCAACCCCACCACATCATGCTTGTGCCAACGGATCTTACCTGGAAAGATGGTCCCGCCTCACTGCCGAAAGGGATAAAGTCAGCAGTGGTCGAGGGGGACCCAACGAAAGCTGGTCCGTTCACAATGCAGCTTAAGCTTCCCGCGAACTATAAAGTCCCTCCACACTCGCATCCGGCAATCGAGCATGTGACGGTGCTTTCCGGCTCATTTCACATGGGGCTCGGAGAGGTCTTCGATGAATCCAAGGCCACAAAGCTACCTGTCGGGGGGTTCGCCGTGATGGCAATTGGGACGCGGCATTTCGCTTTCACAAAAGAGGAAGCCACGATTCAGCTTCATGGCATCGGACCCTGGGGAATAACCTATGTGAACCCGGCAGACGATCCACGAAATAAACCGAGTGGTCAGTAGTGGCAAGGGTCATAAGAAGGCGTCGCCTAACACGCCGCACCACGTCGCTCGTTTGTTTGATATGGCTAATTCAAAGCCGATTGAAAAGACAAGAGAACTCGCTCAACGCTGTTTGCTCCTGGCGTAGATGGATTCGTTTGTAGGTCGCAAACAGCACTGCGTGGTGCGGCGAGACGTTAGGCGAAACCGCCACCCTTTTTATCGAATTGGCAGCATGCACTTAAGAAGATACATTTATCTCGCAGTGTTTCAGTTGTTAGGCCTGGGGTTCGCCACTAGCTCTCCTCAGGAGGATGCCAGATTTCTTGAAAAAGCAAAATCCTTGCATTATTCAGGAAATTTTGTTTCAGCTTCACAAATGTATGCCCTCGCTATTGTAAATGGCGCGCAATATCCGTCTGTCTTTATCGATGCCGCAGCCTGTTTTGCTGCTATTGAGAATCGTGACACGGCATTCTATTTTCTTGACATGGCTATCCAAAAAGGCTGGGGCGATCTGTACTGGATAGAACACGATGAACAACTCACCCGGCTTCACGACGACAGACGTTGGGCGTCTTTCCTTGCGAATGCAAGGGCGAAAATCGATCTTGTTGAGGCTTCTCTTGATGCATCCATCCGGAGGGAACTGTTCGAAATGCGGTTCACCGATCAAAAAGCCCGACGAGATCTACTGTCCACATTTGGCTGGCTGAGAGGCAATTATCGACTGGGGTTTCTTCTATCAGCAATCAGCGTTCTTATGGTCACAGCTGGAGTGATACTCGTCTGGAGGAAGAAGTCACGCATAATGCGAATTGCCGGATATGCGTCCGCCCTTGTTGGCGTTGGTTCATCTGCGTTTTTCCTCAACTCCGTGATTCCCTCTTGGGGTGCCGCAATGATCGTAAGAGATATCGATCAGAGAAACACTGAGCGAATGAAGGATATAATCCAACAAGCTGGATGGCCTGGGAAGTCGCTCGTTGGGGAAGATGGTGCAGAAGTTGCGTGGCTCCTCGTGCAACATGCGGATCATGACATTCAATTTCAAAAAAACATGCTCCCACTCATTGAAGAAGCTGCAAAGAAAGGGGAGGCGACCTTCGTCCAAGCGACCAACTTGAGGGTCCGGGTTCAGCAAAAGGAACGTTAGCGGCTTCGCCTAACACGCCGCACCACGTCGCGCACTCATTTGCAGAGGCGAGGTTGAAGCAAAGTTCGGCGCGAGAAGTTGTGTGCGCTCAACGGCTCGCACGTTTGATATAAAAGCGTGGTGGTCGCCGTTGCGTGGTGCGGCGAGACGTTATGGGGAAATTGGCGCAACATCGGGAAGTGTTTATCTATAATCGAGCTTGCGGTGCACCAAGCAGTACAGAGGTCATTAAGGAAAGAATACGGCACCGCAA
>JBBDYD010000172.1:0-14564 GCA_040901865.1 Bacteroidota bacterium
CCGCTGATGTGACTTGATTCATTGATCCACTCCCCTGTTTCAACATCGATCCACGTTCCAACCAATCCGATATCCGACCTGCGTTTGAACAACTCCACCAGCGCTTTCTTTGCCTTGCCAAAGTATATCGGATTCCCTGTGTGCTTGCTCAGGGTGCCGAATTCAATCAGCAACGTCCCGATCTCCGCAGGATTGCTTCGCTTCTCGGACGATCGGACCTTTCCAGTCAGGAGGTTCACGTATCGGTACGGCATTCCGGTTGGCGAATCGAATACCGGAAGGAGCCTGTTCCCAAGATCCGTAGCCAATGCCAGGAACTTCTTGTCTCCATCCAATTCATAGCTCGACAAAAGGCCCCCTAAAAGTCTTATCGTGATTTCGAAAGCCTGAACTTCCATGTTGTAGTCGAACCGAAGGCTATCGAGCACAATTTGTTTTGCCTCCGCTGCTTCCTTCTTCAGCCCCATGAGGACCATCGTATCAAAAGCGTCGACCGGTGTCATGAGGAGAGAATGCGCATACCAATCGTGAGGGGTTTTCGAAAGGGGTTTCAGCGCGTCGTGACCCCAGGCGAACTGCTTGTAGGAGTTCCAGGCATGAAGAAATTCCGTTCTTACCGAATCAGCCAGAACGGCGTACTCCGGTGATTGCCGCCGGGAACAGGAAGGGAGTATCGAAAGTCCGGCAATAAACGCAACGACAATCAGATGGCGCATTGGGGGAATGAAGGTTGTTGGACTTCTCAACAAAGAAAATTCCCCGTCGAGACAGCCAACGGGGAATTTGGGAATACGCTTCACAGCATCAATGCGGTGCTTCCACGCTGCTGTTCCAGATCTCGGAAAACACTTTCCATGAACCGTCAGCCTGCTTCTTCCACAGCGTCATGTACTTTCCGTTGTCATCGACCTTTGCGGGGCCGATCTCCATCGACATTTCATACGTGCCGATTTCATAGGCCAGATTTCCGGATCCTCCGACCTCCGACGACGTGAACTTGACGGCAGTGAATTTCACTCCGGACTTCCCCATTTCATCCGAATAATTCTGAATGGCTTCCTTCCCTTTGAGCATGGGACCGCTTGACGGCATTGAAACAGCATCATCGGCATAATACGATATAGTAGCCGACATGTTCCCTTCCAGCATGCTCTTCGTGAGCAAAGAATTGTATTCATCAATAACGCCCTTCAGAGCCGCCGTGTCGAGTTCCTGCGGAGCGCATGAGATAAGCGCAAGGACGATGAGCAATGCAAAAAGTGATTTTACCATCTGTGTTCCTCCCGTTGAGTTTTGGTTTAAGGTAGAAAATGCATTCTCGAAGGTCAATTACGGAGACAGCTTCAGCCGCAGCGCGAGTTTTGCCACCCTCTTTCCCAACATCACCCCTTTCTCAAGAAATTGTTTACTGACACGACCCTTTTGAAATGGTTCCTCATTGGTCACAGCAGAAGCCCCAAATGCCGATCTCCAGTGCTCTCCTCCCACGATGATCATTCCGAACATCATCATGGAATGAAGAAGACTTACCTGGACAAGTTCCTCTCCTGCCGATATTCCTCCGCCGGTAGTGAATGCCGCACCGATCTTGTCCTTCATCAAACCATTGAATGGCCAGGAATTGACGAACGTCTGAACTTTCGGCGCGACAGCGGCGTTGAAGACGGGGCTCCCCAGGATGATTGCTGCTGCAGAAAGGACCTCAGAAGAATCGACGTCTTCAACTGATCGGAGCCTTACTTCCACCTCACGAACTGTTTCTGCACCACTTGCGACGGCCTCAGCCAATTGCCTGGTGTGGCCACCCTCACTGTAGTACACAATAAGAACGATCGGGCGATCAGTTGTTTGCTGTGAAAGCGCTGCTCCCGACAAGCAAATAAAAAAGAGAAGCGCGGCGGCCTTAGTTCTCATATGCGACGGTTTTGCTTCCTTTGTCGACTTCCTTGATGAACCTGATCACACCGGGAATATACGTATTCTGATCATCCCACATCGCCATATGACTTCCGGTAGGACAATAGAGGTAGCTTCCATTTTGAACCTGCGTCGACATCCACCGCATATGTTCAGGGTCCATGGTATCATGTTGGGCTCCGATCACGAGGGTTGGGACGGTGATTTGCGGAAGGTCCTTGCTGCGATCCCATTTTTCCAGCCGCCCGGAAACGCCAAACTCGCTGGGCCCCTGCATGGTCACATAGATATCTCCGTTAAGTTTTGCAAAAGCCCTGTTCACCGGATCGGGCCAGGGTTGTTCGAACCGAAGAACGTGTTTCTGGTAGAAATTCGGCAGTAGAAGTTCCATGTAACGTGGATTGGAATATTGTCCCTTTGCCTCGAGGGTTTTTATTTCCTTGACGACCGCAGGATCAATTCCTTTTGCAAGGACGTCTTCAGCATACTTATCGTATGCGGGACAGCTCGACATCATGTTTGAGATGATAAGGCCCTTGAGATGCTCCTGATACTTCAGGGCATACTCCATGGCGAGGATTCCACCCCAGGAGTGTCCGAGCAAGTAAAAATTATCGCGGGAGAGCCCGAGTGCTTTTCGAACCTGCTCGACTTCTTCGACAAACCGTTCTGTTTGCCACAAGTTGAGGTCCTTGGGCTGGTCAGACCGCGCGGATCCAAGCTGATCGTAGTAGATGTATTCGATTCCCTCGGCCGGGAGGAAACTATCGAAACATTCAAAGTACTCGTGCGTGGCACCGGGTCCGCCATGAAGAAGCAGAAGCTTCATGCGGGGGTTGTTTCCGACACGTTTTGTCCAGACATTAAATGAGCCTTTTGGTGTTTCAACCTGAATGAGCCGGACACCCCCGGTTTGGATTCCTTCGGAATGGAGTTTGAAATATGATTTATCGGGTTCAGGTCGCCCACAGGATACAAGGAATGCGGATATGAGCAACACAATGAGATTTTTCATTTTAGCCTCCGTATGATGGCGCAAGGTTAGTTTTGGAAGCTCCGGCAAAAAACTGAAAAAGTCAATGACGTGCAGTCATGAATGACGAGTTCTACCGCAACATTACGCCCGTCGAATCATTTGAGGCCCTGGCTACAGGGGCAAATTACGTTCCGCTTCCCCCCGACTGGTGGATGGTGGTGGCAGATGTTGTCAATTCAACAACCGCCATCGCAGCCGGTGACTACAAGGCGGTCAACACGGTCGGTGTCTCGGTCATTGCCGCAACGATCAACGTGCTCCGCCCGGTCGAGATTCCGTATGTGTTTGGAGGCGATGGCGCGTTTCTCTGTGTGCCGGGTTGGTCGATTCCCAAAGTCAGAACAGCTCTCGCGGCAACACTTGCTATGGCCCGGGAGAGTTTTGGCCTTCAATTGAGGGCGGCGGTGATTCCCACAACTTACATCCGCGATCGCGAAAAGGACATCCTCGTCGCCCGCCACCGGGTTTCCGAGCATTATGTACAATGCGCCCTCATTGGCGATGGGCCGGAGTTTGCGGAGACAGAGCTCAAAGCCAGACGTCTTCCTGAAGCCTACCAGGTGTTTTCAGATCCCGGAGCAACGGCTGATTACTCGGGCCTGGAGTGTCGCTGGCAGAAGATTCCGAGTCCGGGCGGAGAAACCGTCGCCATCATTATCAAGGTAACCGGCGCTTCCGAGCGATCGCTTTCACTCTATGGGACAATCATGCAGGCGATCGAAGACATTTACGGCGAAGCGGATCGCTGCAAACCGCTCACCGAAGGCAGAATGAGCGCAGCATTTTCGCCCTCCGCTCTCCGACATGAGTTAGGAATAAAAATGTGGAGGCGAGGCATCATCCGGCAACTGGTCGGCCTCTTTGTAACGCAGGCCACCGTGCTGCTCGGATGGTTTCTCATGCGATTCGGCCTATCGTTTAATCATGCCGATTGGGGGAGTTATAAGAAGGACCTCGTTTCGAACACCGACTTCCGAAAATTCGACGGGAGTCTGCGGTTAGTGCTGTCAGGGAATCAGGCTCAAAGGCATTCGTTGGAAGCATCCTTATCGAAACTCAGGTCATCAGGGCTTATTCAGTACGGAATCCACGTTTCAGATTCTGCACTCATGACGTGTCTGGTCGAACAGCGTCAGAGTGTTCACTTTCATTTTATTGATGCGGCAGGGGGCGGATATGCAGCTGCCGCAAAAATTTTGAAATATTCAGAAAACCATCGGAGGAATCGGTAATAGGGACTCCAATGCAGTCTTACCAGCCCCTCGGGGGATGCTTACTCCTCGGAAGAGGAATAAATCGTTGCGTTCCCGGAACTAAAGTGTATCTTTCATTAACTTGTATCGGTGGTTATTCAACCTTTCAAAGGAGGGAGTAATGAAAATATCTTTCAGGTTCACAAAATCCGAAATGAGGAAACTGGAGAAATTGAAACAGGAGGCAAAAACCCGCCAGACACAGCTGGAAAGGGCATATGCAAAGATGGAAAAAGCATGGAAAACTGGAAAAGCCCCCGAGAAGATCACGAAGGTACTCCTGGATACCGCAAATCAGGCGCAACAATCAATAAAGGAAATTGAGAAGTACTACGGTAAGCTTAAGAAGAAATTCCGGTAGCTAACTCATCCCCCGGCCCCTTCTCTTAGAAAGAGAAAGAGGTGTTAAGCAATGAAGGATAAAAGCCAGGCAAACTCCGCGTTGCCCCTACTCTTCAGCCACAAAGACGGCGGACAAGTGGGAAGAGAAGGGGAGGGTAAAGCAAGGAAGGATGAAAGAAGGGCAAACTACGTAAACTGCCCTGCAACCCACCCGGACGCCCATGCCCACTGGAAATTGTACCCGCCGAGCCAGCCGGTGACATCAACCACCTCCCCCACAAAAAAGAGTCCGGGCACTTTTTTTGACTCCATGGTTTTTGAAGATAGATCGTCTGTCTGAACTCCCCCTACCGTAACTTCTGCTTTCCCAAATCCCTCCGTTCCGGTCGGCAGGATTTTCCAATGGGAAAGTGCGTGCGCCAGTCCGGCAAGCTCCTGTTTTGAGTAACGGAGTATCGGACGCGACCCACCGCGCTGGACCAACCACGTTTCGACAAATCGTTTCGGAAGAACCTGACTCAGAACCAAGTCGATATCTTTTCCACTCTGGCGCTGGGCTTCGAGAAAATCTTCCGGATTCACATCAGGAAGAAGGTTGATCATAACGGCAATTCCCTCGCGCCAAAACGATGATATCTGAAGGATCGCAGGTCCGCTTAATCCGCGATGAGTAAAAAGGATGTTTTCGCGAAAGCTCATTCCATTACAGCTCACCTCAGCGTCGATCGACACGCCCGAGAGATTCTTGAATGGCTTGAAATCATCCAAATCTACTATCAGCGGTACAAGTCCAGGCCGCAAGGGTGTTACCTTGACCCCGAATTGCTCCGCGACCATGTATCCGAAATTCGTCGCGCCGATTTGCGGAATCGACAACCCACCTGTGGCAATCACCAGCGAAGGGGCCTCAAGCACTCCCTGATTGGTCGTTACCGTGAAGACGGCCTCTTTACTGATCTTTGATACCTCGCACCCGGTGACAATTGTGACTCCGGCGTCCGAACATTCTTTCAGAAGCATGGCGATGATTTCTTGTGAACGGCCGTCACAAAAAAGCTGACCAAGCTTCTTTTCGTGGTATCGGATTCCATGCTTCTCAACAAGGGCAACAAAATCTTCGGTCGTAAACCGCGCCATTGCAGACTTGCAGAAGTGGGGATTGGAGGAAATGTAGTTGGAATTGTCAGCTTTGAGGTTGGTAAAATTACAGCGGCCGCCGCCGGAAATGCGGATTTTCTCTCCTACAACAGGATTGCGTTCTATGAGAAGAGTGCGACGAACCCGTTTCCCTGCCTCGATGGCGCACATCATTCCGGCTGCTCCGGCGCCGATGATTATGACATCATTGGAAGACTGGGGTGTATTGCCTCGAAGCTGGTTCACAAGTACTTCAGCCACCACTCAGAGCGCCTGGATTTGACATTAGCAAACCATCGACAAGCAAAATACAGGATCGTGATCGTGATTGCCCATACCAAGTACAAGGTCGAAAGCCCCCAGGTGTACCCATCGGGCGGAGGTGGGTTCCCCATGGGATGATTTGCGAACAGCCATCCGCTTACTTCTCCAAGTGTTATGAAAGAGACCCCAAGGGCGAGGACGTGAATCAACGGAATGTGGAGCATGTAGAAAAAGAACGGAACGCGGCCGAAGAGGGCAACCGCATCGGCCGCCCATCCGCGGGACCGTTCAAGAGCGGGAATCAAAGCAATCGTCGGCCCCAACGTCATGAGTAGGAAAGAAAGAGAAGCGGGATACTTTGTTGCATTTAGAAACGACAGCCACGCCGGAAGTTTGCTGTATTCTGAGGGGGGACCCCATGGAATCGGATCGCCGTATAGGTTGAACCCGCGAAGAACGAAAAAGAGGACAATGGCACCAATTCCAATCGAGAGGCAATAACGATCTCGTTTTGCAGGTTCAAGAACCAGTATAGTTCCCAGGCCATATCCGGCGGCCATGACACCGATCCAGGGAAAGAGGGAATAGAGTACGATGAGATTTGGACCGTCGGATCCGAACGAGATCGGGCCCGCGTAAAAACCGACATACAGGATTTTCCATAGGGCGGCGCCCACATCGTTGCCCAGCGAACCCGCAAGACTCCAGAGAGTCGAGTCAAGCACATTGTGCCCTGCAATGATGACGACGCCGGCCAATCCGACGACCTTTGCAGGAAGTTTCACAAGTCCCGCCATGAAAATCATACACCATCCGATCGCCCAGATCACACCCGCCAACTCGTAATGAGCGAAATCAAGATTGAACGTCCACGCGAGGCGAAGAAAAGTCAATTCGAGGAAGATCAGCCATCCGCCTCGGGTGAGAAGGAATCGGGAGAGGTTGGGATGTTTGCGGCCGTAGAAGAATGCACTCGTTCCCGCCAGAAACACAAAAGCCGGGGCGCAGAAGTGTGTAATCCAACGAGTGAAGAAGATCCCAAGATCCGGGCCCCCCGCAGGAACACCGGCATAAACCCGAACATGGTCGATAGCCATGAGGATCATGACCGCGCCGCGGATGATATCGACTGAATTGACACGGGAAACATTCGAAGACGGGGGATTTGTCATAGGTGGGGAAAATACAACAAATCAGTGCAAAGTCAATGAGGCCTTACAAGGATCCACAACCTGTCATCCTCTCAATTAGGTTGGTTTCCTCTTGTGCATTATCCGGACATAGACAAAACCAGCCACACCAGTGATGATCGACGCAAAGGCGAGCACTCCCACAAAAGGGAGCAATGCAACAGAGAGTATCAACGAGATCCATGGAAGCGAACGTCTCCAGCCCTTATCGCCAAGCAATCTGATGCCGGCCGCAGACCCTATGATATACACCAGAACCGCCGAGCCGCTAGGTATAAGCAATGCTGTCTGGAGGTTTACATCGAAATAGTAGTACAACACGAGCATAAAGAGAGACAGCCCTGAGAGCATCACCAGGCTTCGCGTGGGGGATCCAGTTCTCCGGTCGACATGATCAAACCATTTCGGAAAGCCCCGATCCCTGGCAACCGCCAGAATCACCCTTGACATCCCCGCGGTGTACGCATTCACTGTTGCGAAGATAATAACCACGGCAAGAATGGCTGTTCCGACGGCTCCGTAACTCCCAAGCAATCCCGAGAAGATCGCAGCAAACGGGGCGACGCTTCCCCCTGCTTTATATGCCAGCGTTCCAACAGTCACCCACGCGACAGCGAGGTACAAACCGCCGATAAGAACAACGCTCAACAGGATACTCCGCGGGAAGTCACGTTTCGGATCTTCGAATTCCTCTGCGATATTCGAGACGTTTTCATATCCGAGAAATGACCAAAAAATCAGCGCGGCGGCCGTACCGATTGGGAGAAATCCGTTTGGGAAAAACGGAGTGAAATTGGCGATTCTCACAGATCCCACAGAGACGGAAACCGCTGCAAGAAGCAGGCCGATAATCGATACCACCACCGCCACTTGAACTTTGCTACTAAGGACAATTCCCCTGTAGTTGATGGCGAATGCAAGGGCCATGACGCAACCAGCGACTGCGAAAATCCCCTCCTTTTCCATTGGAAACGCGAACGCGAGATACGAAGCGGCAATGAGCGTGACGGCGGGCCCACCGGTGATGTACCAGAATGCAAACAGCCATCCGCTCACAACCGCTACGGGGAGGCCAAAGCTCTCCTTTGCGAATCCGAAAATGCCGCCGGACTCCGGATTACGGGCCGAGAGTGAAGCAAAGGTGTACGCAAACGGATAACTGGCAAGAGCGAGAATGCCCCACGCTACCAGGGAGGCAGGCCCGGCGAGTTGAGCGGCAAGCCCCGGCAGGACAAGGACTCCGGACCCCAGAACGGAGCTCACGTACAGTGATACCGCATGGCGAAGTTTGATCGCCTTTTGAAGCCCATCCGATTTCCCTTCAATTGGCATCGTACTGATCTGATGACTCCGAGCACAGAAACATTATCGTCTAATACTTCGCACAGTCATTCCCCGTTTGTGCGAGGATTATTTTCAAGGCGCTCAATATACGGAGAGAAAGGTCAACTCGTCAAGGGAAACGTGACGAATCCCGAATTCCAACCCGAGCAGGTTACTCTTTTCTTGCCGTTACGGCAATGCTTATATACTTTGTGGTCATCTTCTGAAAATTCATGCATCCTCGACACCTAACAATATCGACACCGGGCCGGATTTGTCTCTTCGGCGAGCACCAGGATTATCTCGGTCTTCCGGTGATTGCCGCTGCCATCTCGAGGCGACTTGCGATCAAAGGAACTGTTCGCAAAGACAACCGAATGGTACTGAAACTTCCCGACGTGGGTTCCGAGGTTTCTTTTGGTCTCAACGGCATGCTTGCGTATTCGATGGAGCGTGACTACTTCCGGAGTTGTGTCAATGTGCTTCAGAGGCATGGGCATCGTTTTTCCAGGGGGTATGACTGCACAGTTCACGGCGACATTCCGATCAATGCGGGGACATCCAGTTCGTCCGCCCTCGTCGTCTCGTGGCTCCACTTTCTGTCATTCATTTCAGATGACCCTGTGCCCTTTTCGCATGAAGAGATCGGCAAACTCGCTTACGAAGCGGAGGTACTTGAGTTTTCCGAGCCCGGCGGAATGATGGATCAATACAGCACCGCTCTCGGAGGGTTGATCTTCCTCGAATCGGATCCGAAGATCAGGATCGACACTCTGAAGGCAACTCTTGGAACATTTGTACTCGGGAATTCACATCAGACTAAGGACACAAAGAGCATTCTCGCACGGGTCAGGGGTGAAGTATCGGATGCGGCTGCCGCCACCCGGAGAATCAACCCTGCATTTTCATTTCACACAACGCATCTCGACGAGCTCCGGGAAGTCAAGCAACGCATCGAGCGGAGGCAATTCGCTCTCCTCGAAGCCACCATCGTTAATCGCGACCTGACACGCGAGGCCAGGGACCTCCTTCATGTGAAAAGTCTAGATCATTCGAGAATCGGAGAACTTCTCAATGAGCACCAGGTCAGACTTCGGGATGTTTTGGGAGTTTCGACGCCAAAAATCGACTCTATGATTGAAAGAGCGCTCGAAGCAGGGGCATTGGGTGCGAAAATCAACGGATCAGGGGGCGGAGGCTGCATGTTTGCTTATGCTCCTGAAAATGTGGAAAAGGTTGCAGAAGCGGTGGGGAAACTGGGAGAGGCACTGATCATCACAATCGATGAAGGAACCCGAAGGGAACGCGGCCATGAATGAGCCGAATATCGTCATTCTGGCCGGGGGCATTTCCTCACGCATGAGAAATTCCGCTTCCTCTGCGCACGGACTTGAGCCGTCGTTAACGAAGGAGGCGGTTGAGAGATCCAAATCCATGATCGGTGTGGGTATCGGGCATCGTCCGTTTCTCGACTACCTGCTGTACAACATTCAGGCCGCCGGATACAAGGATGTTGTTCTGCTCATCGGTCAGAATGACACTTCTGTGAGGGAATACTACGAGGGAAGCAAAAGGCCGGGGGTTCTTTCGCTTCTCAATATCCAGTTTGTCGTGCAGCCGATCCCTGAAGGCCGATCAAAGCCTCTGGGAACTGCCGATGCGCTTCAGAGATCGCTTGAGGCCAGGCCCGACTGGAAGTCGAAGCAGTTGACAGTCTGCAACAGCGATAATTTGTATACCATTGAAACCCTCAAGCTCCTGCTTGATTCCCCTGAACGCAATGCGCTGATCAACTATGATTTCGGTGGACTTCGATTTCCCCGAGAGCGGATCTTTCAGTTTGCAGTTCTGAAAACTGATCCGGAGGAATACCTCAATGATATCCTTGAGAAACCGTCGGAGGAACAGCTACAAGAGGTGGGAGAACACTGGGGCGTGAGTATGAATATTTTTCGATTCAGCTATGACGACATTCTTCCTTATTTAAAGAGCGTTCCACTTCACCCGACACGAAACGAAAAGGAACTTCCTGAGGCAGTGCGGATGATGGTCAGGACTCGCCCAAAATCGGTGAAGACATACAGGAGGGCAGAATATGTTCCGGATTTAACGACCCTGGATGATATTCCGCTGGTGCAGGAGTATCTAAAGGAGAAATTTGCAAGCGTGAGATTCTGATCTATCAAAAAAAGCCCCCATCCTGAAAGAATGGGGGGCGAGATACGCCAGCTTTGAAACCGGATTTCCCCGACGTCACCATTCAAGGAAGCGATACGAAAGAACCAGGTGGAGCATCACATTGTCGTCACCGGACTTTTCAATACGAAACCACTTGAGTTCGCCCCCGATTGCCCAATCATTGCCGATCGGTTTCATATAGGAAAACGCGGCGGAAAATCCAATGCTCAGCACAACCCCGGTGACCGAATTCCCAAAGGACTCGGTTTGGGAGATCAGAATGTAACTTGTCGACCCGAGATAACCCTCGAAACCGCCTGAAAACGGCATCGAGAATGTGAGCATGATGGGGACCGTATAAAGCCTGGCTGTAAAATTCGTAGGGCCGAAGGGAGAAACAACATTCCTCTGTTCAACATAATACACCTGAGTTATCCCAGTTTCAAATCCGACCTTTAGCAGATGTTCCGGCTTCCACATGACACGCACGGTGCCGCTCGTACCGCCCCTTTGGAGTCCCTGGAGTTGGTCGGGGAATTTCGACACGTTCCGGGTATAACCGCCTCCGACGAAAACAGTCAGCGTATATAGCGTGTCGGATTCCTGGCTCATGGTGCCGACCGGCAACACGATGAGGATAGCGAACCATAACGTTACACGTTTCACGTTATCTGACATAATGGTAATAAGCGACAATCATGGGATAATCCGATAGAATGCCGTCGTATTGAGCAGAATTGACAAACTCCCGAACGAAAGGGGGTTCATCAAGGGTCCAGACAAATACCCGCCTCCCTTCCGAATGTGCGATTGCATTCTCTCCTACGTTGACTCCGCCGGACCATAGCGGCGCCCAAACAGCCGAATGAAGAGCCCTTGCTTTGTCGAGAGATTTCTCCGCAATGCTCGGTATGAGTGCAAATGTGGGATATCTCAACAGCTCCTCGTAAACTGCATCGGTCGGCACGCCAATCAGAATCTCGAGTGAATCGCGAAGTCCCTGCACCGCAAGTGCCGCCGCTTCTGCGGTATACTGCTGAATGAGTGGGACCATTCGCTTCACGAGATCCCGTCCCTCCGTTTTCGAGTCCAACCAGACAAGTTTTAGATTTGTTTCGTAGACGATCGTCGTGAGGGCTTCCTCAAGTGTTGGAATGCGCTCACCATGAAGCAGGCGGACAAACGTGCGAAGTTGGGGAAATGTGTAATCTTCCACAGGTCCGATCATGGGAGTTTTTTGTACAAGACGGGAATTGATTGTATTGTCGTGATAG
This sequence comes from Bacteroidota bacterium, assembly GCA_040901865.1. GTDB lineage: Bacteria > Bacteroidota > Ignavibacteria > UBA10030 > UBA10030 > JBBDYD01. The sequence goes on from JBBDYD010000172.1 coordinate 11,915, forward strand.
AGAATCGGCATATCGTCCTTTGTCAGGCGAACATCAATCTCTATCCCGTTGGCGCCGTACCTCTCTGCAATCCGTATGATTTCAACCGTGTTTTCAGAATGAGGATGGAGGTCGGCCATGGATCCTCCACCGCGATGAGCGATAATCCAAAAACGCTGGTCTTGTACTTCCGGACGGATTCCCCATTGGTATCGAAACACAACGGGGATCGAAGAACCCTCATCTCCTATTGTCCCCTCAACCAACAACGAAGGTGATGCCAACGAATCTCCCATGAGTCGACGCCCTCCCCGATCCTTCCTGATCTCAAATCTCGCACTCCCTGTCCTTCGGCTATTCTGAGATCGCCAATAGCCCTCGAAAAAGAATACGGAATCGAGTCGACCCGCCCCGAGGACGAGATAGGTTACTTTTTCTCCTGTCAGGACGGTCAAATGGGTCTTGCTTGTCCATTTCAGAACGACCGTAGGCCCGAAGACGCCTGCACCGGCATCAACCAGGTAGATGCCTTCGAGGAGTTGTTTTTGCGTCGAGTCCAGGGGATAGGTTCCCAAGAGAAAGCCGGACGCAACCGGCAGAGGCACGCTCACCGGTTCCACAAACATGCACGATGCCATAGCGAGGCTCAGGATGAGCGATTGACAAGCAATCTTACAATTCAAAGGATCAGCCCCATATAAAATTCAGGGATATATGAATAATGGTCAAACGTCGGGAACCCGGGCCAGACGACGTAGTAGTACCGGACGAAGTTACTCTTGATGCCGACGGCAATGTAATGATTCTTCCAAAGAGGCTGCTCCAAATAAATCGCAACCGACCCCCCGTTGAATTCGCTTGAATTCTGTTGGACAGTGATGCTCCCCGTTCGTTTTAATTTTGAAATGAGCATGTTGACTTCGAACTTCACTGTAACGGTGAATCTTCGAAAATGATATCCTGCCGAAACATTCGGATACAGGGTCCATCCGGATACAGTGTTATCGAACCCTTCGATCTTGAGCGATCCGAACCAGAAAGCAAGGTCTGTTCCAATCGAGAATCCGAATGGGCCATTTCCAAAGATCCATTTTCCGCCCGCGGAGAAGTGATTCGATGCAAAAATTGTTGTGGCTTTTCCCTCAAGGATGAAGTTTTCCGCCAAACCGTACTGAACTTGATATTCGAGCAAGGGAGTAGTCAAGACAGCAGCGAATTCCTCCACGACTTCATCCGGCGGTCTGGAAAGGCTAACTCCGGCCGCATGTCTCATGTCACCGACTTTCAGACGCGACGGATAAAATATCTCGCTCCCCAACGAATCGGGGTGTTGAGCCAGTGCAATGGAAACAGAGAGGGCGGTGAGCAGGGTTGCTTTTGTCGTTCCGGTAATCAAGGAGTGTTTCATCGGAGTTCCGTTATCACATCACAACGAGAGTGACATTGAAGAAATCCTTCAGGGGGGACTGTTCGGGCGTTGAACTCGCTGAGCCCTCTTTGGGGAACAAGCCTTGGCTTCTTTGGGAAAAAGAAAAAGTTGGAACCACCCAGAAGCGTCCGATCTCAATTCAGAACTTACATTCGAATCAGAATCCGACAGCTTCTTTTTCGAGTACGGGGGATTGTCCGTAGGAGGGAATTGCAACGGACATCCCCGAGACTAAATGCATTGGCGTGAAGCTATGTATCTGTGGGGAAAATGTCAAGGATTGGCCAGAAAGGCCATATTTTTACAAGGAGGCGTCCATCCCTCAAACAAAAATAGGAAACCAGCTAATCATCTCTGAACGATCGGTTGGATGGGGTGGCGACACACGGCTTTTCCCCACTTGCGTTAAACTCCGGAGGGATTCTGAATTTGACTACGAGCTTAGCTGAGAAGCGCTAAGCCCGGTCAAATTCGAACCGCCGGGAAAAATCTCTGACGGAATTCTGAATTCGACAATGAACTTAGCTGAAAAACGCTAAGTTCGGTCAAATTCGAGCACGCTGTTGCTCTACTCCAGACTTGATTGAAAAGTGGGGGGACTGGCGCAAGATAATCTTAAGTCAATCTGCAATCTCAAATCTTAAATCTAAAATGTTTTGTGGACAGGGCCAGAATCGAACTGGCGACACACGGCTTTTCAGGCCGTTGCTCTACCGACTGAGCTACCTGTCCCAATTTTTCTAAACTTAACGAGTGAGCGGAGCGAACGAAGTTAAGTTTTTGAAAAATTGAGGATCCCGCCGCTTTTTGGCGGGATATCCTCACATGCAACCGATCCCGCTTTGCGACGGTAATCCTCACAAGCGGGATTCTGAATTTGACGACGAACTTAGCTGAGAAACGCTAAGTTCGGTCAAATTCGAACTGAGCTACCTGTCCGAAAGTTTCCAAACTTAGCGAGCCCTAGAAGGGTGAAGTTAAGTTTCTGAAATTTTGAGGATCCCGCCGCTTTTTGGCGGGATATCCTCAGACTGCTTACCCGATTTGCGTCACGGAGCGGTCCGTGACGCCCGAAGTTGGTTTTGCTGGCAAAGCTAAGTTTGTTGAAACTTTCAGGATCCCGCCGTTTTTTGGCGGGATATCCTCAGACTGCTTACCCGATTTGCGTCACGGAGTGGTCCGTGACGCCCGAAGTTGGTTTTGCGAGCGAAGCTAAGTTTGTCGAAACTTTCAGGATCCCGC
>JBBDYD010000173.1:0-2081 GCA_040901865.1 Bacteroidota bacterium
TGACGGATAAGGATTTGGGTTTGGATTTGAATTTTTGAATTTGTTTCGTATTTCGGATTTCGGATTTATCTCTCTTCCAGATCCCCCGTAGTGTCGCATCCACCGCCTGCCATTGCTTACGCTCCTCCGCAAGCTGGGCCTTACCTTGGGAAGTGATTCGATAGTATTTGCGCCGGCGGCCGGTCTCGGACTCTTCCCACCGCGCCTTGATGTAGCCGAGCCGCTCGAGTCGATGAAGAACCGGGTAGAGCATCCCATCGGTCCACTCCATATGCCCTCCGGACAACTCCTGTACTCGTTTAATGATCGCGTAACCGTAGCTGTCCCCTTCCGAAAGGATCGCCAGGACGATCGGGGTCGAGGAGGCGGCTATCAGGTCCTTGTTGAATTCCATGGGAGTAGGCTTTGGGCGGTGTTTACGACATAAGGCGGTTATACATAGCACCAATATACATAACACTTCTATGTATGTCAAGGGGTTTTTTGTATTCTCTTTGTGATTCTCGTTCAATCCTGATTGACGCAGGAACCAATAAAAAACCCGGCCATCAGGTGCTCCTTTTCCTATGCCCTCCAGAAGGCAGAGTGAGTGATACTCAACCTTTTCAACCCATCGCAGTCTTATGTATCATAGGCAAATTCCACTCGATTGCGAAAAATCCACCAGGAGGACCAATGATAAATCTACTGCTCATTCTTGCGTTCATGTTGTCAGCCGTACGATGTTTAGGTCAGGACTCCAGAGGATCTGTTCAGTCAAAGATTGACGCCTACGTAAATCCTTTCGTAGAGGCCGGGCAGTTTTCGGGTATTCTCCTGGCCGCCCAGAATGGAAAGATCGTTTATGAGAAAGCATTCGGTCCCGCGAATGCTGAGTTTAGCATTCCGAATCGCGTCAATACGCGCATCGGTATAGCTTCGATCACCAAACCAATGACCTCGGTGATCTTGATCCGCCTTCTTGAGGAAAAAAGACTCACACTGCATGATAAGGTCAACAAATATATCCCCGATTTTCCTAACGGGAATAGGATCACTGTCGAGATGCTCTCGGACCACCGTTCGGGGATCCCGCATCGCGTTATGAGTCCGGAATGGGAGGCGGTTGCTCACACGTCGGCTGACATGGTTGAAAAGATCAAGCTGGCAAAGCTGGAGTTTGAACCGGGGACTCAGGAGCTCTATAGTTCTGCGGGTTACTCGTTATTGGCGCGGATCCTGGAGATTGCGTCGGGGAAACCCTATGCACAACTCCTGCAGGAATATGTTTTCACTCCATGCGGAATGACAGAATCCCTTGACTTCAATAGCGAGGCGATCATGGTCCGTCGCGCCCAGGAGTATCTTCTTGATGCAACCGGGATCATCCAGGCACCTCTGAAAGATTACTCATTTTTGGTTGGGGCTGGCTCGGTGTACAGCACGGCAAGGGACGTCTATAAATTCGGGGAGTCGGTTGTGAATGGCGCGCTTGGAGAATCTGTAAGGGCCAATTTTGTGAGAAACGGCATCATGAGAAGTAACGGAAGCACGAACGGGCACCGTGCAACGCTGAAAATCAATGCAGAGAAGAGATACGGATATGTCCTGATATCCAATCTTGCTTCAGGGGCAATTGATCTCATCATAAAAAATATGGAGGCAATTCTCGAGGGAAACGCGGCTGAATCCCCGGCCGTTGCTCATCCAACAATCACCCCGGTTTCCGAAATGATCCTTGCCGATTATGTCGGACAGTACCAGCGTACGGAGGGTGGCAGTGGTTTTGCAGTAACCATCAAGAACAATTTGATTTCCGCCGGGGATATCAAGCTCTATCCGATAGGACCCGATTGTTTCTTCGAATACAAGTATTTCGGAGAGGTATGTTTCCTGCGCGACGCGACCGGGACAGTTCGATCTATGAACTGGATCGGAACCGGATTCAAGTTGGAGTGGAGACGACAATAACGGGCGTCCTTTGCGACTCTGGACATCCTTGGCTTCACAACGGGGGGTTCGAGGCCCCTTAGGCCGCCCGCCGCACCCGCTTCCCCCAGTTTGTCGCTAGCACATACGCAACAATCGCGTCTGCGTACGCT
>JBBDYD010000174.1:0-14276 GCA_040901865.1 Bacteroidota bacterium
ATGTCCGATTCAGTGAGTGGAACCAGGTTGGTGACTTTGAGAGGACTTGCGTTTTCAGACAAATGAGCCATTATCCCTCTTGCAAGAACTCGGTGATGAAATCGCACAATTGGTCAAGCTCGCTTCGAGAGAAGGCAACCGTGCAGTGACTGTGAGCGCAGATTGTTCTCAGCGCCGTTTCTCGTTCAAAGTTGCCGGCACCATCGATCACATATGCAATCTTATGACCGGCGGCTTCCACTTGCTCGAATCTTCCTCTCGCCTGACCGGCCTTTCTTTCGATTACACTGTTCGTGGTCACTTGAAAGCTCACTTCGACGGCAATGTATTTTTGTTGAGCCTGAACGACCAAGTCAAATGAGGTTTGTCTATCTGTGTTCGCGTCGGTATGAGTAACGTTTGGCAGACGACCACTACGTGTGAGAGTAAAGACCTCTAATTTCAAGTTCTCGCTTAGATACTTAGCGACGAAATCCTGAGCTAGCTGACCCAGGCTATTTGATTTTGCGCCTCCGGTTATTCTGCTCACCCAAATGTATCGTTGCTTGATGAATGTATTGAGGTTGTCAGGCTTGCCGAGGTATTATCCAATTACGCACCTTGATAGAGCTCCATTGGTAAGATAGGTGCTCCCAAAAAGCAAAAGTGCAATTGCATCTTTTTGCAGATCATCAAGCGGATGCTTGTTGAACAATTCCTTGCCGTCGATCTTTAGGTTGGTATTGCTAAACTTTTTGGTCGGATAACTCCTGAACTGGTAAGTCCGTGGGCTGCCTTGCCAGAGGTAGTTTAGTCTGCCTTCGGGGAAGATGGTCGCTGCCTCGTTGCTGACTCTCTTGAGCATCTCTCCTCCGAAATCGGAGAGGATGACCAAGTGCTTCAGAAAGAGATTTCCCGGAAGCGCAGAAGCCTCGATAATGTCGTACAGATTGTCAATACTTGGTGTTTCGATATTCAGAATGCTAATGAACTGATCTTGGGTTTGGAGCAGAAGCGGAACGACACTGATTTTAGCCTCAAGTTCGGAAAGTTCGTCTGGCCAGAACTTTGAGGCAACACGCTCAAGTTCTTCATACGTTCTTGTGTAATTCGGCATTTTCGGTCTTTAGAATCGTTTCGTACTTTGTATCAGGCATAAGATAGTGAGAAGCAAGAACAAATCACAGAACGGGCGCAATTGCATATAACGTCTCGCCCAACAACGCCGTTGGTTTTGCCGCTACGAAAGCGCGCCGCAGGGCGCTCTGAATGTTTCATTTCCCGCGCCCGAAGGCGCAAGTCTACGCCCGTGAGCAAAACCGTGGAGCGACCCCGTTCCGAACCTCGACTTCGATGGGCAAAGGGGGAGCGCCGTAATTGAGCGTGTTATGCGCAGCTGCCGCGTCTTTGATGACCTACCTCCAAAGTCTCCAGGTCGTAAGTCCAAGGAAGTTTGGAATTCCTGCCGGTGTAACTACCGCAATTCTTCTGATGAACTCGCGATAAACGATTTCCCGCAAATTCGAGGAGACATGCTCATTGGGGATAGTGTGTCTCAGGCCTGGCGATTGAGGGTAATCATACCAGATCCAATCCCGTTCAGTCAAACTCGGCTCCAGTTTGCCCGCCTGACCTGTGAGAATGTCAGGGGAGGTCACCTCGGCTTCCGTTGCGTACACCTTGGCGGTTGTGAATATGGCTGGAATAAAACCTATCGTCTCTCCAATATTAACAAGTTCCCGAGTACGCTCGCCTCCAAGAAAACTTATGAGTCCGTTGAACCCGCGCGCAACCTGCGTGGCCGCTTCCTCGATCTCGCCTCGAACTGATCCGGTTGAATTGCCTTTCTTGTCGGTCTTCACTTCAAGAGCAACCTGAAAAATCCTTGGTGAATGCACGAGGCCAAGAACACCGAACTTAACGCCATCCTCGCGGGAAGTTATAGTCTCCATGTAGCTTTGAGTCGCAAAACCGGTCTCGGTCGGCCACGGGGCGCGCGCAAAGCACCAATTGGAGAGCGCTGGATTCGCCCGCTTGCACTCGCAAACCAGATAAATGTTCCGTTCACGGTTATAGAAGATGATGTCGATTCGAGTATTGGTTCCCTGGACCGTCACGGGAAACTCAGGCACCCAAGGAATCCAAGGTGATTTGCCTGTTTCACATAGCCGTCGAGCTTCTTCGAGCACAGCATATTGGAAACTGTATCCATGTCGGCTCAGAGCGTCCTCGAACGCTTTGTGGATATCATTGCTTGATGGCTTAGTCATTTCTGATAGCTCTATTTAACTTCTGCCGCGGCAGTTGCGCATAACGTTTGCACAAACCACGCCGTGCCGCACTCCACGTTTTCTATACAATGAGTGCGGCATGGAACGAGCACAATTGATTTAGAACTGAAATTTAACATAGCTATTTCAGATGAGCGAGTGCAGTGGTTTGTGCTGTTATACGCCGCTGTGCGCACTCATATTGAATTGATGCCAAGGATCCAATGAGTCGTAAAACCCTTCTCGGCAAAAAATCTCTGTGTTACTTCTAGTTTCTTGTTGCCAAGGACGACATCAATGTTGACATCACGATTCATCCACATCACGTGACTGAACATACGTCGGATGTATTGTTCGATGACCGTCCATTTCTCTTCTGAAATATTTCGGAACAATATGTGTTTGGACTCCTCAGGATTAACAAGATCGAGTTTATTATAAATGACGTCTCTCAACATTGGAAACCAAGCCATGATTGCCCCTGGACGATAGATGCGTTCAGCTTTCTTGTGTTGCTCGTTGGCAGCGGACGGATTCCATTTCCCAACAAGGGTTTCCTTGGCAATAATGTTGAGGAGGCGAATGTTGTTACGAATTTCGTGATTGCGGAAATCATCCTTTGAATCTATCTCAACTTGCAAAGGGGGCTTTGTTAGGAAATAGCGGAAGAAGTATTTGTTCATCGAATCCCAACTTATTGCGTACTGTTTTCCCGTTTTGTTTTCGGGAGCAATGAACTGATAGAACTCATTCTGAGAATCTGACAGAATGGATGTCATCAAGAATGCTTCGATCTGTTTCTCAGGTTTTTCATCTGGCTTGTCCTCTGAGTACTTAATGTAAGTGCAGAAACCCTTCTCTGATTTCTTCTGTGAAGATTCAACGTATCGCTGCCAGTTGACTCCATACAATTGCGCCATCTTGTCCGCAAGGATAGATGAATAGAAGCGAAGTTGTTTGAGTTTGTCGTGGGCGACAAGATTAGTCCGCATAAGCCAGATAAGGTCTGGCTTGATGTATATTTTCCCTTCCAGAAGTTCAGAGCCCGACCAAATCCTAGCAGCAGCTTTATGCTGACCATCAAAGACTAGAACTGCAGTTCCGTCGACTCGACATATTGATGGCTGCAATTGTGTATTTACTCGCAAGTGTCGATATAGATCCCATAGATGATCAAGTATCAGAGGTCTTGGCTGTAGTTCGAGATCAGAATCTTCGCTTCCGTCATTGAGAATATTCCTTGCGGGGACCACCGCATAGAAGTAATTCATTCCCGTTATTGGACAACGAAAAACTCGGTATCTCTCGAGTCGTGGGGGACGAATCTTGTCTTTGTCTTGGTAGTATTTCAGGTCAACGGTCATCCCAGCGGCATCGAATGTAAATTCAATCGGATAGCCATAGTTAACGCCGAATTTCAGCGAGAGCACATCGTTCAGTTTCACTTGCTTGCCTGTAGCTTCAAACTTTGAGAAAAAATCCTCCATTTGCAGCTTGTCTCTGTACTCCGACAATGTCATGTCCTTCTTTGCGAGGTTGTGATTCCTGCATACGGGAGCTATGTTGTCAAGGGAGGTATCCTCAACTTTGGCAAAGGGTTCGATGTGATCGAAGTGAGTCTCCTTGTCGCCCGCTATTGGCTCATTGTCAACATAACATCGCACTAGTCCATCAGACTGGCGATACTTCTTCAGAAGGCTCTCTTTTTCGGATTCAGAGATTTGTCGTCTCATTTGGATATCCTTTTTATATGTTGGTGCGCACAGTGGCGCATAACGTTTCGCCGCAGCACGCAGCGGCGAGCACGACGCTTTCTATCAAATGTGCGAGTCAGCACCGACAAATTCTCTAGCGCTTGACTAATCCCGCCAACTTTAAACGTTGAACCTGAAACCGACGTACGATTTAAACGCAAAAAACCTCTGTTATCCGGTAGATAATCCGAATCCAGAGGCTCTCAATGCCACGCAAGTTCCCTTGCTCAATTGCATTTGAGTGTCTAGGGTGCATGGTGAAGGGTAAATAGTGAACGGTGAACGGTCTTGATTCTCATGGCAGAGCATATTCTTCATGCATTGGAGCACATAAATGCAGAAACCTCTGTCATCCTTGTTGGACTCCAGAGGTTCAGTTGCCACGCAAGTTTCCTCCAGCTCAAAGGCCCCCGTTGTTCTGCCTTTCGAGTGTCCCGTTCCGGAACCAACCGCTGGCTTTGACAATGTAGCCGGGGTGGAGCAAAGATGCAAGGGGGTGGGGGAGGAGGGAAAAAACAATGTCCAATGCCCGCCCGACCGAACGTGATTGAATCTCGGGCGGTCGTTCGGGCGGGTCGAACGTTCGGCAAATTAGGGTATCAAATTCGAAATTGGGTGTTGGATGTTCGGAGTTGGATATTGCTTTTTAGGGATAACAGCAATATCCAATGTCGAACGTCCAATATCGAATGTCCATAACACCCCCAACACTCCCCTTCTCTCTTTGAGAGAAGGGGCCGGGGGATGAGTGAGTCGTTTACTTCAATGTCGAAAATCACTATCTTTCCTTAGGTAATCCCAACGATTCGCAATTCACGATTTACGATGAATGGTGAGCCAAATGCCATTCAATTGAAAGTCGAACCATCACGCTTCAACCCCTACGGAAATGACCACAAAATCAACCGATCAACTCCTCTCCGAATTCGAAGCCCGCGTCGCCAAAGGCGACAAGGTCGAACCCGGCGACTGGATGCCGGAGGAATATCGGAAAAACCTCATCCGCATGATCGGTCAGCATGCCCATAGCGAAATCGTCGGCCAACTGCCGGAAGGGAAGTGGATCCCGTTTGCCCCCGGATTCCGCCGGAAACTGACTCTTGTGGCCAAGGTGCAGGATGAGGCCGGTCATGGCCAGTTGCTGTACCGTGCGGCGGAAACACTGGGGAAAAGCCGGGAAGAGATGATCGATGAACTGCTCGCCGGCAAGGCAAAGTACTCGAATGTATTCAATTACCCGACTCCAACCTGGGCGGATGTCGGCGTGATCGGATGGCTCGTCGATACCGCGGCCGTCATCAACCAGAGCATGCTCGCACAGGGTTCATACGGACCCTATGCACGGGCTATGAAGCGTATTTGCTATGAGGAATCCTTCCACATCAAGCAGGGATACGATGCCGTTGCAACTCTGGCGCGCGGTACCACGGAACAACGTTCTATGGCTCAGGATGCCGTTAACCGCTGGTGGTACCCCACGCTCATGATGTCCGGCCCTCCGGATAAGATCTCCGAGCATACGGAACGCGCCATGCGGTGGCGGATCAAAACCAAGACGAACGATCAGGTTCGGCAGGAATTCGTGGACCATATCGTTCCGCAAATCCGGGCTCTGGGCCTCGAGTTGCCTGATCCCGATTGCCGGCTCGATGAATCCACGGGTCATTACAAATTCACTGCTCCCGATTGGGACGAACTGCGCAGAGTGGTGAACGGCGACGGTCCGATGAACAAGGAACGACTTGCTGTTCGACGCCAGGCCCACGAAGAAGGCCGATGGGTACGCGAGGCACTGGCCGCAAGACGAGCCCGGTGAATCAAGTTTTAAAAAGCGTTTTTTGTTTTTGGTTGATAGTCAGAGTTGGTTGGTTATCGGTTGTAGTTATTGGTTCACCAACAAGAACTAACAACTGTGACCAGAAACTAATAACCTGAACCAACAAACTATCAACTAAGAACGCCTTTGCTTTCCTTATGCCCGATACCCAGTGGGAAACATACGAGGTCTTTCACCAATCACGCCGGGGGAAGCCGCATGAACATGTGGGATCCGTCCACGCACCTGATCCCGCCATGGCCCTCCAGATGGCCCGCGACCAATTTGCCCGGAGACTCGAATGCGTCAGTCTGTGGGTTGTCCGCTCCGCCGACATTACGCAAACGGACTACCAGGATCCCAACTTCTTTTCGCGGATGTTCGACAAGAGCTACCGTGAGCCAAGGGCCTTTGATGCACCGGCAAAGGAAAAGGAATGATGAAAAGGAAAATGTCCAATATCCCCGGCCCAATTAATGCTTAAAAGGGGCGGGCGAACGTCCAATGTAGAATGTCCAATTAGGAGATCAAATTGGAAATTGGGTATTGGGCGTTCGGCGTTGGGTGTTTCTTTTTCAGAGTTAAAAGAAAATGTCCAATGTCGAACGTTCAATTTAGAATGTCCAATTAGGAAATCACATTCGATATTGGGAGTTGGGCGTTCGGCGTTGCCCGCCCGAACGACCGTAAATGGACAATGAAGTTCGGTCGGGCGGGGATATTTCTTTTTACTGGATAACGACAATATCCAATATCGAACCCCCAATTTCGAATCATGAAAGACCTTATCACATACCTTACCGCACTCGCCGACGACGAACTTGTGCTCGGGCATCGTGACTCCGAATGGACCGGCTATGCTCCGATCCTCGAAGAGGACATAGCCTTTTCCAATATCGCCCAGGATGAACTCGGCCATTCCCTGGCTCTGTATAGTCTGGCCGAGGCACTTGGATCTCCTTCCCCGGACGCAATGGCCTTCGAGCGGTCATGGAATCAATTCAGATGCTGCAGATTCGTGCAGTACCCCAAAGGCGATTTCGCCTATACGGTGATGCGACAATTTCTTTTCGATTCCGCCGAACAGGTGAGAATGAACTCTCTCGCCTCCTGTTCCTACGATCCACTCCGCGATTGTTCGGCGAAGATCCTTGCCGAAGAGGCATATCACCTCATGCACACTCAGGCGCTGATTGAGCGGTTGGGAGATGCGACCGAGGAAAGCCACATACGGATGCAGACCGCCGCAACAGCCGCCTTTGCCCAGGCCCTGGGAATATTCGAAGAATTCGAGGGCGAGGAAGAACTGGTGAAACAGAGGGTCATTGTCGCGAGCAAGACACTGAAGGACGAATGGCTGTCAACGGTCATCCCGATTCTGACGAAATCATCGCTGAAACTTCCGGTTCGCGGAACAGTGCCCGAGTGTGTTCCCGATCTCGGCGGGCGCAAGGGAGCGCACACGGAGCATCTCAGCCATCTGGTCGCGGATCTGCAGAAGGTGTATCAGATGGCACCGGGGGGAAGCTGGTAGCTATAATTCGAAATTGGGTGTTGGAAGTTCGGCGTTGGACATTTCTGTTTCACGGGAAAAGAAATATCCAATATCCAACGTTCAATTTAGAATGTCCAACGGAGAAACAGGAAGCAGCAAACCAAATTCGACATTGGGTGTTGGACGTTCGGCGTTGGATATTTCCTTTTACCGGATGACAGCAATATCCAATATCCCCGGCCCAAATAATGCTTGAACGGGGCGGGCGAACGCCCAATGTAGAACGTCCAACAGTAGGAGATCAAATTCGAAATTGAGTGTTGGAAGTTCGGCGTTGGACATTTCTGTTTCACGGGAAAAGAAATATCCAATATCCAACGTTCAATATAAAACGTCCAATTGGATGAAAACACGTTCATGCAGGGATGGGGTAGGATGAAAGCTCTCACACAGCATACCGCTGACGAGGTCTGGACAGCTCTCAAGCAAGTGATGGATCCCGAGATTCCCGTTATCTCGCTCGTTGATTTGAACGTCATCCGGGAGGTCTCTGTCAATGGCTCCGATGTCTCAATCCGCTTGGTGCCGACCTTCTCAGGATGTCCGGCGCTTGATATGATGCGGCAAAACGTTGTAGAGAAGCTCCGCGAACTGGGATTCGAGAACATCGATGTCCATGTCGACAGAACCGCATTGTGGTCAACCGACGAATTGTCGGATGCGACCCGGGAAAAACTTCGAGAATTCGGAATAGCTCCTCCCGTACGGAAGGGAACCTCGTTGGCCGTGACTCTCATGTTGCCGGTGGAATGCCCGTTCTGCCGCTCAAAGGAAACACGCCTCGAAGGGGAGTTCGGAGCAACCCTCTGCAAACAATTGTTCTATTGCGACGGCTGCCGCCAGTCCTTTGAACGATTCAAGCCATTGTAGTTTCCCGATATAGTTGGAAATTCATCATTGGGCGTTCGGCGTTGGGTGTTTCTTTTTCAGAGTTAAAAGAAAATGTCCAATGTCGAACGTTCAATTTAGAATGTCCAATTAGGAAATCACATTCGACATTGGGAGTTGGAAGTTCGGCGTTGCCCGCCCGAACGACCGTGATGGCCTCATGAAGTTCGGTCGGGCGGGGATATTTCCTTTTCAGAGATAAAAGAGAATGTCCAATGTCCAACGTCCAATGTAGAACGTCCAATTTAGAGCGTAAAGGAGTAGGAAACCAAAATTCGACATTGGGAGTTGGACATTCGGCGTTGGGTGTTTCTTTTTCAGAGTTAAAAGAAAATGTCCAATGTCGAACGTTCAATTTAGAATGTCCAATTAGGAAATCACATTCGACATTGGGTGTTGGACGTTCGGCGTTGGGTGTTTCTTTATAACGGATAACAACAACACCCAATATCGAACGTCCAATTTCCAACGTTCAATTTAAGAATCATGGGGGGAACCATGAAATACGATCTGGAGGGAAGGCTGATTGAATTCGCCGTGGCGGTTATTGATGTCGCAGAGTCGATTCCGAAAACCCGCGCGGGGAATCATCTAGCGGGTCAGCTGATTCGATCGGGGACATCGCCAGCGTTACACTACGGAGAAGTCCAGAGCGCAGAGTCCAGAAACGACTTCATTCACAAGATGAAGGTCGTCTTGAAGGAGCTGCGGGAAACGAGAGTCGGCCTGGCAATCATCACCAAGAGAAGTATGTCTCGCACCATCGAGTCTGTTGCCCGATGCAGCAACGAGTGTAGCCAGTTGATTGCAATTGTTGCGAAGAGTCTTCAGACTGCTGAAAGAAACAGGAAATAGGAACGAAATTCGAAATTGGGAGTTGGGCGTTCGGCGTTGGATGTTTCCTTTTACTGGTTGACAGCAATATCCAATATCCAACGTCCAATGTAGAACGTCCAACAGGGGGGAAATCAAATTCGAAATTGGGAGTTGGATCTTCGGCGTTGGATATTTCCTTTTCGGAGACAAAAGAGAATGTCCAATAACGAACGCCCAATGTAGAACGTCCAATTAGGAAATCAAATTCGATATTGGGAGTTGGGCGTTCGGCGTTGCCCGCCCGAACGACCGTGATGGCCTCATGAAGTTCGGTCGGGCGGGGATATTTCCTTTTACGGGATGACAGCAATATCTAATATCGAATTTCGAATGGAGAAGCCTTCCATCTATGCCAGACACGAAACTCATAACCATCTCCCTCGAGAATCCGAATCTCGATATAATCGCAGAAGCGGCGGAAATCCTGCGGCAGGGAGGACTTGTGGCTTTCCCGACAGAAACCGTGTACGGACTGGGAGCTGATGCATTGAATCCCGAGGCGGTCCGCAAGGTCTTCGAAGCAAAAGGCCGTCCGCCCGATAATCCGCTCATCATTCACGTCGCCGACCACCGGCAGTTGATCGACCTTGTTGACGAAGTACCCGAAAAAGCCCAGGCCCTCGGGAAGGAATTCTGGCCCGGTCCGCTCACGCTGGTCATGAAAAAAACATTTCTCGTTCCCGACATTGTCTGCGCAGGGCTTGACACTGTGGCAGTCCGAATGCCCGACCATCCTGTGGCTCTCGCGTTGATCGAAGAGTTCGGCGGCGGATTGGTTGGGCCGAGTGCGAACCTGTCCGGCAGGCCGAGTCCTACAACCGGCGCACATGTCATGGAGGACCTTGGGGGGAGGATCGACATGATCCTGAACGCGGGCCCGGCCGAGATCGGAATAGAATCAACCGTTGTGGACATGACGGTCGATCCGCCTGTCATTCTGAGGCCCGGGGGGCTGCATAGGGAAAGTCTGGAAGATATTGTCGGGGAAATGAAGGTTGCGACCGACGCAGATTCGTTGAGGCGCTCACCCGGCACGCGCCATCGTCACTATGCCCCCAGGGCAAGGGTTGTTCTGATACCGGAAAAAGACAGTGGGGCCTTGACCAAGTTGTTGCAGGAGTACCGTCAGCAGGGGAAAACTGCCGGTTGTATCGTTCACAGCCCCGAACTTGTCCGGATTGAGTCAGGTGGTTTCTTTAAAGTGTTGCCGTCTCCCGTTGATTTTTTTGCGAGATATCTTTTTCGCACGTTCAGGGAGTTGGATCAAGAAGGAGCGGACGTCATCATTGTGGAGTCTGTTGAAGATCGAGGGTTGGGCACGGCAGTGATGGATCGTTTGAGAAGAGCTTCGGAGGCATCCTGATGAAATCGACAAAACGCAAAAAAGCCAAATCCTTCCGTCCGCTCGAGTCGTTTGCCAATCTCGATTTTCATCGGCGTGAACGTACGGGTATTCCCGAGGCCATTTTTGCCGAAGGGAAAACGGTGAATCAGATCATTGCTCTCACCGACGAAATGGTTGCGCGTGCGGGAATGGCTCTCGTGACGAGAGTATCCGCAAAGGTTGCCCGTGAACTGAAGAAGCACGAGGTTCATGAGACGATGTACTATGAAGCGGCCCGTGTGTTTGTGGCCACCCGTGTTGGATTCCATCGCCCCGAAACTGGAGGTGCCATTGCCGTTCTCGCCGCAGGCACATCCGATCTTCCCGTTGCAGAGGAGGCGCGTGTGACCGCAGAATGGATGGGTTGCACGGTGTCCGCATTCTACGATGTGGGTGTGGCCGGCATTCATCGGCTTGTGGGTCCATTGGAGCATATCCATGAGAAAAAAATCTCGGCGGTCGTTGCTGTGGCCGGAATGGAAGGAGCTTTGCCCACGGTAGTGAGAGGTCTGGTCGCTGTTCCAGTGATTGGCGTGCCGACAAGCGTTGGATACGGATACGGCGGAAAAGGCGTGGCCGCGCTGATGACCATGCTGCAATCTTGTGCTCCTGGATTAACGGTGGTGAATATCGATAATGGTTTCGGAGCAGGGGCCACGGCGGCCCTTATTGCAAATAGAGTTGCAGAGGCTATCAGGGTTCACAAATCGGTTCGGCTATCAAAGGGGAAAATCCTGTAATTGTGCGTTTTCTTTTTTGTTGGCTTCTCAACGCAGAGGCGCAGAGGAACGCGGAGGACGCAGAGTGTAACCCTCCGTCTCTCGTTTGAAACCGGCGAAAACATGCCGAATCACCAGTGCAAAAAACCCTTTAGATTTGCCGAACTCTTTTGTACCTTTTCACCGCTCACAGGTATTCCGCGGAATCACCGGCAGGTTCCGGCTCCCTCAATCCGATAATACATGAAATCTCGCGTGCAAAAAGGCAACCCTCTTGTCGGCATCATTATGGGAAGTTCCTCCGATGCCGAACACCTGGATATTTCCCGTCAAATCCTCAAGGAATTCGGCGTCGCATTTGAGTTCAAGGTTGTCTCCGCCCACCGGACTCCTGATCTCATGTTTCGCTATGCGGAAGAAGCTGCATCCAGGGGGATCGAGGTCATTATCGCCGGGGCTGGCGGCGCGGCACATTTGCCAGGTATGGTTGCCTCGAAAACAACGCTTCCCGTCATCGGCGTGCCCGTGAAATCAAAGGCCTTGAGCGGTCTGGATTCTCTGCTGTCCATCGTCCAGATGCCTGCCGGAGTCCCTGTGGCCACCGTTGCCATTGACGGTGCCGCCAATGCAGCATTGCTCGCAATACGGATCCTTGCCATCAAACACCCGGAACTCGTTGACCGGCTGCGGGAATACCGGGAAAAAATAGAACGACAAGTGTTGGCTTCAAAGGTATGATCCTCCCTATCACACCCCCGGCCACCATTGGCATGATCGGAGGCGGACAGCTCGGAATGATGACGATCCGTGAAGCGCACCGGATGGGATTTCGGAGTATCGTCTGGGATCCCGACCCCGATTGCCCCGCTGCCCGGCTTGCCGACACCTTGCTCACAGCTCCGTTTTCAGATCCCGCTGCAGCCCGGACTCTTGCCGAATCTTCAGATGTTGTCACATACGAATTCGAGAGCATCGACCCCGGTATGGTCGAAATGGTTGAGAGCACCAGGCCGGTATTCCCCGGCAGCCGGATCCTGAGAATTGCCCGTCATCGTAAACTCGAGAAAGAAGCCCTGCAAAAGGCAGGATTTCCCGTCGTTCCCTTTGTGATCGTGCGAACGACGAATGAACTGCGTGAGGCAAGTGAACGGATCGGTTTTCCTGTGGTTGTCAAAACCACAACTGCGGGCTATGACGGAAAGGGACAGGCCGTTCTGGAAAACCTGGCAGACCTCGATTCTTTCTGCGCCGGGAGCAATCCTTCCGAATGGATCGTCGAGCAATTTCTTCCGTTGTTCCTTGAAGTTTCTGTCATAGCAGTACGCGGACATGACGGGGCTGTTACGGCATTCCCGGTTATCGAGAATGAGCACCGTGAGAATATCCTTCATCTCTCGCGTGTCCCCGCCCGGATTACCGATGCCTTGAGGGCCGAAGCCAGGGAGTTGGGGATGTCCGTCATAAAGCATTTTGATATTGTTGGCGTTCTGTGCGTCGAATTGTTTGTCACCCGTAGCGGAAAACTGCTTGTCAATGAACTGGCTCCCCGGCCCCACAATTCGGGACACTTTTCACTGGATGCGTGCACCATGTCCCAATTTGAGGCGTTAATCCGCACCATCGGCGGTCTCCCCGTTCAGGAACCCCGCGGCCTGGGCCCGTGTGCCATGGTGAATATACTTGGAAAGCATTTGGAGCACGTGGACTTTGTCAAACTGCAAAAAATTCCGGAAGTTAGAGTCCATCTCTACGGAAAAAAAAGGATCGAGCCAAAAAGAAAAATGGGGCACGTGACGGTCCTGGGCGTCTCAGAAGAAGAAGTCGGAAGGAAAGTAGAGCAGGTTCAGGGGCTGATCGGCGAGAAGGCCACGGTCGGCTGGTCACAGCGGCGCCCATCGTTTTCGATTCAGTAGAAAAGGAGATGAGTGAATGCATTGCCGGAAGTGCGGTTCCGTCGTAAAAAGCGAAATGCGGTTTTGTCCGGTTTGCGGGAGTACGATTCAACTTCAGCAAGATGCTCTCCAAAGCGAACTACCAGTGAAAAACCCACAGGTCAAACGCTGGGTTATCCGCGGAGCTATTATCGTCGTCCTTGTTGTGGGAATCGGGGCGTTTCTCAATCAGCTTCTGCGCACCTTTCACCCCGTGATCGAGAAACAGCCTGATGTTGCGATGGTGACGATGTACCGGGACGAACAAATACGCAGTACGCCTGTCGAGGCGGTGATGGTCGGTGGAAAGATCGGAGTGCCCCTCAGGACTGTCCAGGAGCACAAGCTCGTTCGGTTTTTCGATCCGGAAAAACAGCAGGAAGTTCCGATCATTGCCTACATTACGCCGCAGGGGAAGCTGGTAACGGCCATGAGCAAAAGTGAACAGTGCGGTTCGACCGATTTCTACCTGAGCGGAAACAACATTCACTGCGCTTCATGCGGGTCGTATTGGAATATGGCGAGCATGGAGGCGTATGCATGCTGCCAACGGTTTTTTCCCGATCCGATACCGAGTTCCGTGTCGGGAGATATGGTTGTGATTGATCCGGCCGCGGTCCGCCAATGGCGAAGCAGATTCTGATTGCATCAAAAGCGTTATTGGTTTCTGGTTAATGGTTTTGGTTATTAGTTTTCGGTTCTAGTTAGTGGTTGTAGCGCACCGTTTCATCTTGATAACCACAACCAGCAACGAAAACCAAAAACTAGCTACCAAAAACGCCATTTCATCTCCAGGAGAATCGGATGCCGACGCAAGGAATGGAACGATGGGTTGATGAAGTCTCACGGTTGACGAAGCCGGACAAGACCGTCTGGTGTGACGGTTCGGAGTCCGAGTATGCTTCTCTCGTGGGAATGATGGTGAAGGATGGAAGCCTCATCGAGCTGGATGAACGGACCTATCCCAATTGCCATCTGCATCGAAGCGATCCAAGCGACGTCGCCCGGACGGAAAGCGTTACGTTTATTTGTTCGAAGACGAAAGAAATTGCCGGTCCCAACAACAATTGGATGGACCCTGCGGAAGCAAAAAGCACCGTTGGC
>JBBDYD010000175.1:0-14092 GCA_040901865.1 Bacteroidota bacterium
TCTCGAATTCGAAGCCCTTTCCCTTTTCATTCGGCTCCATTTCGATCTCCACATGCCCGAACTGACCGCGACCCCCTGATTGCCGAATAAATTTCCCTTCGGCCGTAACCTTCTTCGTAATCGTCTCCTTGTAGGCAACCTGCGGCTTACCGACATTAGCCTCGACCCTGAACTCGCGCTTCATTCTGTCGATGATGATTTCAAGGTGGAGTTCGCCCATTCCGCTGATAATTGTCTGACCTGTTTCTTCATTGCTGGATACGCGGAATGTGGGGTCTTCCTCAGCCAGTTTCTGCAATGCCTCGCTGAGTTTTTCCTGGTCAACCTTTGTCTTCGGTTCGATTGCCACGTCGATCACAGGTTCAGGGAACACCATCTTTTCAAGGATGATGGGGTCTTTTTCTTCAGTCAGCGTGTCGCCGGTTTTTGTGTTTTTCAAGCCGATGGCGCCAACAATGTCTCCCGAGAACGCCTCTGCAATTTCTTCGCGATGGTTTGCGTGCATTCGAAGAATACGAGCGATCCGCTCCTTGCGGTCGGTGGACACATTATAGACATACGACCCTGCGGAGACTGATCCGGAATAGACCCGGAAGTACGTCAGCCGGCCGACGAAGGGGTCGGTCATAATCTTAAAAGCAAGGGCGGTGAACTTCTCGTTGTCGGCCACTTTTCGAACAACATCGTCATGTCGATGCGGATGGTGGCCGTGAATCTCACCATTGTTCACATCCGCCGGTGACGGCAGGAATTCTATAACAGAGTCCAACAACAATTGAACGCCTTTATTCTTGAAGGACGATCCGCACAACACGGGGACAATACTGGCTTTCAGGGTTGCGCGCCTCAGGACCTTGCGGACCTCAGCTGGAGAAATTTCTTTCCCTTCGAGATATTTTTCGAGGAGCGAATCATCCTCATCCGCCACGGCTTCCAACATCTTCTGGCGGTATTCTGCGGCATGGGATTTCAGGGACTCGGGGATGTCGATTTCGTCCCAGGTCATCCCTTGATTCCTGTCATGGTACATCCGTGCCTTCATGGTAATAAGGTCAATGATACCCACGAACATATCTCCTTCACCCACGGGAAGCTGGACAGGGACCGCATTCGCTTTAAGCCGGTCCTTCATCATTTGGACAACGCCCAGGAAATCCGCTCCTGCGCGATCCATTTTATTCACAAACGCGATCCTTGGGACTCCGTACTTGTCGGCTTGGCGCCACACGGTTTCGGATTGCGGTTCAACGCCTCCCACTGAGCAGAACAGGGCCACAGCGCCGTCAAGAACACGAAGGGAGCGCTCAACTTCGATAGTAAAGTCCACATGGCCGGGCGTATCGATAATGTTAACGCGATGATCACGCCAATAACAGGTTGTCGCAGCACTTGTAATCGTGATTCCACGTTCCTTTTCCTGTTCCATCCAGTCCATGGTGGACGCCCCGTCGTGGACTTCTCCCATGCGATGCAACACACCCGTATAGAACAGAATACGTTCCGTTGTCGTTGTCTTGCCGGCATCGATGTGCGCCATGATGCCAATATTTCTTGTGTGGTCTATCGAATACTCTCGTGGCATAACTTCCTTCACTCCCGGGAGAAAACCGTTTCTCCGGGATCACCTGGATACGTTTGGTTTAAATAAGAACAACGAAGAGAACCGCTATTACCACCTAAAATGGGCAAAAGCTTTGTTGGCTTCTGCCATCCGGTGAACATCCTCCCTCTTCTTTACTGCACCGCCCTCACCGGACGCCGCCGCGACGAGTTCTGCAGCGAGCTTTTGCGACATCGACTTATCCGAGCGTGCTTGTGCGTTGGTAATTAACCAGCGGATGGCAAGAGCGGTTCGCCGCTCGGGGCGAACTTCTGTGGGTACTTGATAGGTAGCACCACCAACCCTGCGTGCCCGAACTTCCAGCAGCGGTGATACGTTGTTGACCGCTTTTCGAAAAACATCGATTGACTTGCTTTTCGTGCGCTCTTCAACCAAATCGAGCGCGGTATAGAGAATGCGGCGGGCAACATGCTTCTTCCCTGCCTTCAAAAGGGAGTTGATGAAACGCGACACCAGTACGTCCTGAAACTTCGGATCTGGTTCCGTAAAACGTTTGGATGATCGTTTCTTTCTCATGGATTACTTATCCACCTTGGGCTTCTTGGCTCCGTACTTTGATCGGGCCTGCTTCCGGTCCTGCACCCCTTGGGTATCAAGGGTGCCCCGAATGATGTGATATCGCACACCGGGGAGATCCTTCACCCTTCCGCCGCGAATCATCACAAGGGAGTGCTCCTGCAAATTATGGCCTTCACCCGGAATGTATGCTATCACTTCTTCGCTGTTCGTCAAGCGCACCTTGGCTACCTTCCGAAGGGCCGAATTGGGCTTCTTGGGTGTTGTGGTATAGACCCTTGTGCACACTCCTCGTTTTTGCGGACAGGACTCAAGAGCAGGAGACTTGCTCTTCCAGAGAACCCGTTCGCGACTTTTTCTGACCAACTGATTAATCGTGGGCAATCGAAAAACACTCCCTTGGGATTTCAAAAATTGTAAAACAGCTTATAAAGGTAACGATTTTTCTTCAAATTGTCAACGCTTTCGTGGAGGAAAATCAGCGAAAATCCCCCGCATGCAAGGAAAAGCGTGCGGGGGGATTCCATTCGGCCGAGAACTTATGAAGCTGCAACCTTGGTCTTCCTCTTGCGCTTCTTGGGTTCGGATTCACTCCCCTCCTCGACCACTTCCTGCCCGCCCGACTCACCCACGCCTGAACCGGGTGTGGGTTCTTTGGTCGTGACCAGAAGATCCCGGAATAACTTCTGACCAGTTCCGGCCGGGATCAGGTGTCCCATGATCACGTTTTCTTTGAGCCCAAGCAACGTATCGACCTTGGCTTCGATCGCGGCTTCCGTAAGGACCTTGGTGGTCTCCTGGAACGAGGCCGCCGAAATAAAGCTGTCTGTAGTCAGGGATGCCTGGGTAATGCCCAACAGAATCGGTTCGGAGGTCGCTGCGAGAGTGTCCCTTCCGTCCGCCGGTTTCTTTCCCTTCTTCTTAATATCCACATTGGCGTCTCTGGACTGCTTCTTGCTTAGAACCTGGCCGATCTTGAATTTGGAGTCACCCTTGTTCACGACCACCACTTTACCCTGCAAGCTTTCATTCTCATCATGGAGTCGGCCCTTGTCGACGTTGTCCCCTTCGAGGTAGGCCGTATCTCCCGGATCAACAATCCGTTCCTTCTGCATCATTTGGCGTACGATGATTTCAATGTGCTTATCATTGATTTTCACACCCTGCATACGATATACTTCCTGGATTTCGTTGACAAGATACTCCTGGACCGCAGTGGTTCCTTTGATCCGAAGAATGTCATGGGGATCGATTGCACCCGCAGACAATCGTTCACCGGCACGAACCACATCGTTGTCCTGAGCAAGAATGTGACGACCAAGCGGAATCATGTACGTTCGCCGGTCCTTCCCGTCATGGCTCTCGACAAAGACCTCCCGCGATCCGCGTTTCGGTTGGCCGATTTTCACCACGCCGTCGATTTCCGTGACAATAGCCGGATCCGCTGGATGCCGAGCCTCAAAGAGCTCTGTGACACGGGGTAAGCCTCCGGTGATGTCACGGGTCTTGCCAATATCCCGGGCGATCTTCACGAGTACTGCACCGGCCTGGATCTCTTCACCATCGTCAACGATCAGGTGCGCTCGCGTCGGAACGGGATAATTGGCCACTTTCTGGCCTTTGGCATTCACAACGCTCAACACCGGAATGAGACTCTTTTCGCGGCTATCGATGACGACCTTCTGGATGTGGCCTGTTTGTTCATCAGGCTCTTCCCGATAGGTGACTCCCTCCTTGAGGTCGACATATTTTACCGTACCGCCATGTTCAGAGATAATCACAGCATTGTACGGATCCCATTCGTAAATCAATTGACCTTTTTCCACATCCTGCCCGTCCTTCATCATGAGGGTGGCACCATAGGGGACGTCATACTTCGTCAGGATGCGATTATCCTTATCCAGAATATTGATCACGCCACTTCGTCCCGAGACGACCGGGTGTTTGACCTCATCTTCTCCGTATTCAATGAACTTGATTCCGTCGTATTTCACCCTTCCGTCAAACTTGGAGAGGATTTGCGATTGGGAAGCGATCAGGCTTGCCGTTCCGCCCGTATGGAACGTGCGCAAGGTAAGCTGTGTGCCCGGCTCCCCAATGGACTGCGCTGCGATGACGCCGACAGCTGTTCCGGACTCGACCGGTTTTCCGGTTGTCAGATCGCGGCCATAGCATTTCGCGCAGATTCCCCGGCGAGATTCGCAAGTGAGTACAGATCTGATTTCGACGGCTTCGATCGATGTTTCGGATATCCTCTGAGCTTTGTCTTCATCGATAATCTCACCAGCTTTCACGAGGATTTCTCCGCTTAGCGGATCGGCAACATCATGGACGGAGACGCGACCGAGAATACGTTCGGCAAGCGGCTCCTTGACATCCTCGCCCTCCTTGAGGGCTCCGGTTGGAACTCCGAGGATCGTACCGCAATCATCATCAGAAATAATCCCATCCTGCGCCACGTCGATCAACCGCCGGGTGAGATATCCCGCGTCCGCTGTTTTCAACGCTGTATCTGCCAGACCCTTCCGCGCGCCGTGCGTTGAGATGAAGTATTCAAGGATCGAAAGTCCTTCGCGGAAATTTGCCACGATGGGGTTTTCGATCAATTCGCCAGTCGCACCAGAGAGACTCTTCTGTGGTTTTGCCATCAATCCGCGCATTCCTGCAAGCTGACGAACCTGCTCTTTTGATCCACGAGCGCCGGAATCTACCATCATATAGAGCGAATTGAACCCATCCCGGGAATGGGAAAGCTCGTCAAAAAGGCGTTCAGCAATGCGGTTTGTTGTGCGGGTCCAGATATCAATCACCTTATTATAGCGTTCGCCGTTGGTAATGAACCCGCGGTAATACTGATTCTCGACGCTTTCGACATCTTTCTGTGCTTTGGTGACGATTTCGTACTTTTCCTTGGGGATGGTCACATCCGAAATGGAGACGGACAACCCTCCGCGTGTTGCAAAGGTGAACCCGAGGTTCTTCAATTTGTCGAGAAAGAGAGCCGTCTCGACCGATCCAGCCCTCCGGAAGACGGAGGAGATAATCTGAACCAGGCGTTTCTTGTTCAACAATTCGTTGATGAACGGTATTCCCTTCGGAACGATCTCGTTGAAAATGATTCTTCCGGTCGTCGTTTCAACCAGCACGCCGTCCATACGAACTTTGACACGTGCGTGGAGGGCGACGCGATCCTGGTCGTAGGCAATTCTTGCCTCGCCGGGCGATCCAAACACAGATCCTTCACCCCGATCGTTTGGCTTGGACTTGGTAAGATAGTAGCAGCCGAGGACCTGATCCTGCGTTGGCGTGACGATGGGAGCACCGTTAGCCGGTGAAAGAATGTTATGACTCGAGAGCATGAGGATGCGGGCTTCGAGCTGGGCCTCGTACGAGAGCGGAACGTGAACGGCCATTTGATCGCCATCGAAGTCTGCGTTGAATGCCGTGCAGACCATAGGATGAATCCGGATAGCTTTTCCTTCCACCAGAACCGGCTGGAACGCCTGAATGCCAAGGCGGTGGAGTGTCGGTGCACGGTTTAGGAGCACCGGGTGACCGTCGATGATGTGGTCAAGGATGTCCCAGACCTCGGCACCTTTCTTTTCCACCATCTTCTTTGCGCTCTTAACCGTTTTCACCAACCCGCGCTCAATCAATTTTCGAATGATGTGCGGCTTAAACAACTCGACAGCCATATCCTTGGGTAGGCCGCATTCGTGCAGCTTCAGCTCCGGACCCACGACAATCACCGAGCGACCTGAATAGTCGACGCGTTTTCCGAGAAGATTCTGGCGAAACCGTCCTTGCTTCCCTTTGAGCATATCAGACAAAGACTTCAGAGCCCTGTTGTTGTCGCTCCGGACAGCGTTTACGCGGCGTGAATTGTCAAACAACGAATCGACGGCTTCCTGGAGCATCCGTTTCTCGTTGCGCAAGATGACCTCGGGGGCCTTGATTTCGATAAGCCGTTTCAGACGGTTATTTCGGATTATCACACGCCGGTATAAATCGTTGAGGTCAGAAGTGGCAAACCGGCCGCCCTCAAGGGGAACCAGCGGTCGCAATTCCGGAGGAATAACGGGAACGACATCGAGCACCATCCATTCTGGACGGTTGGCGGCATTTGATTCGCTTCTGCGAAATGCTTCAATCACGCGAAGGCGTTTGAGGGCCTCGGCTTTTTTCTGGGCGGAAGTTTCTTCCTTCACCTGTTCGCGAAGCTGGATGGCGAGTTCTTCGACATTCACCCGTCGCAAGATGTCTTTGATCGCTTCTCCTCCCATCCGTGCAATGAACTTCTTCGGGTCATTCTCGTCAAGGTGGCCGTTTTCTTCCGGAAGACTCTGCAAAATCTCGAGGTATTGGTCTTCCGTGATGAGGTCCAGCTTTTCGAGCCCTGTGGTACCCGGGCTGATCACCACATATGATTCATAATAGATGATCTTTTCGAGTTCCTTGGTTGAGAGGCCAAGAACATAACCAATTTTGGTGGGAAGCGACCGGAAGTACCAGATATGCACAACCGGAACTGCGAGGGCGATATGGCCCATGCGCTCGCGGCGCACACTCTTCTGGGTGACCTCTACTCCGCATCGATCGCAGGTGATTCCCTTATAGCGTATGCGCTTGTATTTTCCACAATGACATTCCCAATCCCGTACGGGCCCGAAAATCTTCTCACAGAACAGCCCGTCTTTTTCCGGTCGGAAGGACCGGTAATTGATCGTCTCCGGCTTTGTTACTTCACCATGAGACCGGGACAGAATCATATCAGGCGACGCAAGGCTTATAGTAATCTTCGAAAAAGTCCGTTTTGCATTCGCGCTCATTGCTTGAAAAGGCATTGGATTTCCTCTAATTTACAGTTCGTGATCCCCCGGTGAGGGAGTTGATTGAGGTGAGAGTGGTTCCTCAATCATTCAAGCTTTACCTCAAGGCCCAGGCCCTGCAATTCCCGAACCAGAACATTAAACGACTCTGGGATATTCGGTTCCGGCAGGTTTTCGCCTTTTACCAAAGCCTCGTAAACCTTCGCCCGGCCAACAACGTCATCCGACTTGACGGTGAGAATTTCCTGAAGAACATGGGCGGCGCCGTAGCCTTCGAGTGCCCATACCTCCATTTCTCCGAATCGCTGACCACCAAACTGGGCCTTTCCGCCCAGAGGTTGCTGGGTGATAAGCGAGTACGGTCCGATCGACCGCGCGTGGATTTTGTCGTCCACGAGGTGAGAAAGCTTGAGCATATATATTTGTCCGACGCTCACTTCCTGATCGAATGGCTCACCGGTTCTTCCGTCGAAGAGGGTTGTTTTTGAATGTTCGCTCAATCCTGCTTTTCGAAGCTCCACCTGTACTTCTTCCCACGTGGCTCCGTCAAATATCGGTGTGGCATAGAGGTTCCCCAACTTCGCTCCAGCCCATCCGAGCGCCACTTCGAACAACTGTCCGAGATTCATACGTGACGGCACGCCCAACGGATTGAGCACGATATCCACGGGGGTTCCGTCGGGAAGAAACGGCATGTCTTCTGCCGGAACAACAGTCGAAACGACACCCTTGTTTCCGTGGCGTCCGGCCATTTTGTCTCCGACCGCGAGTTTCCGCTTCTTGGCAACATAGACTTTCGCCAATTGGACAATTCCCGGAGCCAATTCATCACCAAGCTGAATCTTGTTCTTTTCATGCCGGTGGAGCTCCTCGATCTCGCTGACCTTCTGGCGATAGTTCTCGTACATCCGGGTTACGATGCCATTCTTCCTCTTGTCATCCACCCATGCCTGGTTATAGTCAAGGGAGTCGATATTCTCGAGGCCGACGAAGGAATCCTCCTTCAGTGAAGTCCCACTCCGAATCGCTACATTCCCGTCCGTATCGCGGATCCCCGTCGATTTCTCGCCATCCAGGAGCACCGCAAGCTTCCGGGCAAGTTTTTCCTGGAGATCCTTGGTCTCTTTTCTGCGGGACCGGTCAAGGAATTCGAGTTTCCTCTTGTCTTCTTTTTTGCTTTCGGTGTCCTTTTTCTTCCGGCTGAACAGTTTCGTTGAAATGACAATTCCCTTCATCCCCGGAGGGGCTTTGAGGGAGGCGTCCTTCACATCACCCGCCTTGTCGCCGAAGATTGCTTTGAGAAGTTTCTCTTCGGGTGTCGGATCCGTTTCTCCTTTTGGGGTAATCTTCCCTATCAGGATATCCCCTTCGTTGACTTCAGCTCCGATACGGATAATGCCGTTTTCGTCCAGGTCCTTAGTCGCTTCTTCACTCACATTGGGAATTTCCCTCGTCAGCTCTTCTTCACCGCGCTTTGTGTCACGAACCTGAAGTTCAAACTCCTCGATATGAATTGAGGTGAACACGTCGTGGGAGACAATCTTGTCACTGACAATGATAGCGTCTTCGAAGTTGTACCCGCGCCACGGCATAAATGCTACAAGGATATTTCGGCCGAGAGCGAGTTCTCCATTCTCGGTTGCGCATCCATCAGCGAGGACATCGCCTCGTTTGACCTTCTGCCCCGGCTGAACAATGGGTTTTTGATTAACGCAGGTATCCTGGTTGGTCCGCAGAAACTTTGTCAACCTGTATTCCACCCGCCGTTTATCATCAAAACTCATCAGCGCTTCAGCGCTGTTCTCATCGATATCATATTGTACGATGATGGCATCGGCCGTCACTGATTCAACGACGCCGTTGTGTTCAGCGACGATCAGTGTGCGGGAGTCACGGGCAATTTTTTCTTCGAGCCCTGTACCAACGATCGGTGCCGTCGGTCTAAGGAGTGGAACGGCCTGACGTTGCATATTGGAACCCATGAGGGCTCTGTTTGCGTCGTCATGTTCCAGAAACGGGATCAAAGCAGCTGCCGCGCTGACAATTTGATTCGGCGCGACGTCCATGTATTGGAGCTTCTCGGGTTCAACCACCGGGTAATCGCTCTCGTATCTCGCCTTAACGCGCTCTTCCTTGAATTTCCCCTTCTCATCGATCGGAGCGTTTGCCTGTGCAATGGTAACCTCGTCTTCCTTTTCCGCGCTGAGGAACTCCACCTCTTCAAGGACGCGACTATTCTTCACTTTGCGATACGGCGTTTCGATAAACCCAAAGTCGTTGATTCGTGCGTGAATGCAAAGAGAGGAAATCAGGCCGATATTCGGGCCTTCCGGCGTTTCAATCGGGCACAAGCGCCCGTAGTGGGTATAATGAACGTCCCGGACCTCGAACCCTGCCCGCTCTCTCGTCAAACCGCCCGGGCCGAGTGCCGAGACTCGACGCTTATGGGTCATTTCGGCCAGCGGATTGGTTTGATCCATGAATTGCGACAACTGGTTTGTTCCGAAAAAGGCGTTGATGACACTGGTAATGGTCCTGGCGTTGACCAGGTCCTGCGGAGTCGGAGATTCGTTATCGCGCAGGTTCATTCGTTCACGAATAGTGCGCGTCATGCGGGACAATCCGATGTTAAACTGCTGTCCAAGTTGTTCGCCAACAGTTCTGACGCGACGGTTGCCGAGATGATCAATGTCATCGACCGTTTTCTTACCCTGCTGGAGGCCGATGAGGTATTTGACGATCGCGATAATATCTTCCTTCGTGAGCGTCGTGATCTGCTGGGAAATATTGAGGCCGAGTTTCGCGTTCAGACGATGGCGTCCGACATCACCCAAATCGTAGCGTTTCGGGTTAAAGAACAATCGGTCAATAAGGTTCTTCGCCGTATCGAGGTCCGGTGCATCACCTGAGCGCAATTGCCGATAGATTGTTTCGAGTGCGTCCTCTTCGGATCGGGCCGAATCACGCATAATGGTGTTAGCGATGACGGAGACTTCGCTTGCATCCTCGCTTTTCAGGAACCGGATCTTTCTGATTTCCGCCTTCTTAATCTGCTTGATATGTTCTTCGGTCAGCTTGGAGTCTTTATTAATGAAGACCTCGCCGGTCTTTTTGTCAAAGACATCACTACAAATCGTCCGGCCGACGAAATCCTTCAGACTGACTTTATTGACGTCGACTTCTTCCATGACATCGAAGAGCTGTAGAATCGCATCATCGGAAGAATATCCCAGGGCGCGCAGGAGTGTTGTCACGGGAAACTTCTTCTTGAGGTCGATGTAGGCATACATCACATTGTTGATGTCGGTCGAGAACTCCACCCATGACCCGCGAAACGGAATAATACGGGCCGAGTACATCATGGTACCGTTCGGGTGCACGGACTCTGAGAAGAACACTCCCGGAGACCGGTGAAGCTGACTGACAACGACGCGTTCAGCTCCGTTGATGATGAAAGTCCCCCGGTAGGTCATTGCAGGGAGGTTTCCGAGGTACACTTCCTGTTCGACGGTATCTGAAAACTCATTGCTCCCTTCTTTTTTCGAAGAGAGGCGAAGTTTGGCTTTGAGGGGAACTGCGTACGTAAGGCCGCGTTCCTGACATTCCACCACAGAGTATTTCGGTTTTTCGACGTAGTATTCCACAAATTCGAGCAGAAAATTTTCCCGCGCGTCTGTGATGGGAAAATTCGACTCGAACACCTGTTGTAATCCCGCCTTTTTTCTTCGATGGGGAGGGACTTCCGCCTGGAGGAACCTGTTGAAGGAATCGATCTGCACATTCAGCAGGTCAGGAATTTCGATAACCGAGGGAATGCGGCCGAATGAGATGCGGCCATTTCCGTTGGATTGGTTTTTCAATTCAACCGCTCCTTTGTTGGGAAAGAATCAAACTACTGAAACGTGTGTGAGTAGGGCGGGGAACAACTGACGCTGGAATATCCATCATGCGACCCATACCGCTCCTGAGCCTTTTTTCCCACTTGAAGACGGCGGAAGCCGATGATTGAAAGTCCGCTCGTTCGGGCGGAGAATCATCGGCTTGCGCGCGGTTACAGAGAGATCGGCGCTGGGAAAACAACGGTGTCGGGGCATCAAGTTCCGGCGCGTCGTTTCCCGTTACTTCAATTCGACAGTTGCGCCTGCATCTTCCAGTTCCTTTTTCAGCTTTTCGGCATCGGCTTTCGAAAGGGCTTCCTTGACAACTTTCGGAGCGCCATCGACCAGGTCTTTGGCTTCCTTGAGTCCGAGGCCTGTCGCGGCCCGAACAACTTTGATCACATTGATCTTCTGCGCGCCGCTCGATTTCAGCTCAACTGCAAACTCGGTTTTCTCTTCGACTGCTGCTGCGCCACCACCGGCCGCGGGCATTGCCGCCATCATCATTGGGGCGGCGGCTGTCACGCCGAATTTCTCCTCGAGGGCCTTTTTGAGCTCAGAGGCCTCGAGCAGGGTCAGTTTCTCAATTTTCTCTACGATCTCGTTCACTGCAGACATGGTGATCTCCTTTGGAAAAATAATTCAAATAGTGTTTTAGGCAGCCTGTTTCTTCTTGCCAATCTGATCGATCACGCTGACCAGATCGCGCAGGACCGCGTTGACAGCGCCGACGACGCCGCTTACCGGTGATTGAATGCTGCCGAGGATCCCGGCAATCAATTCTTTTCTCGAGGGGAGTTTCGCCAACTCTTCGAGCTTGGCGCCGACAAACATCTGACGTTCGACAACGGCTGCTTTCAACGTCAGTTTCCCTGTTTTTTCGAAAAACTTCTTTATGATCTTTGCCGGCATAACCGCGTCGTCATATCCGAAGGCGATGCCGGTGGGACCAACAAGTTGATCGGCGACGTGATCACATCCCTCCACGTTCTCGAGCGCCTTGCGGGCAAGCGTGTTTTTGACCACGCGGTATTCGATGCCGGATTTCCGGAACTCCCTTCGCAGGTCCGTTTCTTGTGTGACCGAGATACCCGAGAAGTCGGCAAAATACAAAGCAGTCGCCTTCAAGGCCTTCTTATTGACCTCGGAGATGATTGCCTCTTTTTCCGTTCGTTTCATGTGTTCACCTCTGGTTCATTGTTTGCCGGTGAGAAGCCCCCGCAAGCGGGGCACCGACGAACTGCGGAATACGAGTGCGTAAACTGGTTAGTGGGAAGCTAGTTCGCTCCGGTCGATTTCGATGCTGGGACCCATGGTGGACGAAATAAACACGCTGCGAATATAGTTGCCCTTGGCCGTCGAGGGCTTCAAGCGAACGACGGTGTTTAAAAATGAGTGCACGTTTTCAGCAAGCTTCTCCGGTTCGAAGTTGGACTTCCCAACGGTTGCGTGGAGAATTCCCGCCTTATCGACCCTGAATTCGATTTTCCCCGCCTTGACTTCTTTGACTGCTTTTCCAATATCGGCTGTGACCGTTCCGCTCTTGGGATTCGGCATGAGCCCGCGCGGGCCGAGGACCTTTCCCAACTTGCCGAGCTCGGCCATCGAGTCGGGGGTGGCAATAATTACATCAACGTCCGTCCATCCTCCCTTGATCTTCTCGATGTAATCCGCAAACCCGACATGGTCGGCACCTGCAGACCGGGCCTCTTCATCCTTGGGAGGTTTTGCAATCACCAGAACCCTGACTGCTCTTCCAATTCCATGAGGAAGAGCCACTGTGCCACGTACAGCCTGATCGGCTTTCTTCGGGTCAACTCCCAGGCGAACAGCAATGTCGACGGATTCGGGAAACTTGGCCGTTGCAACTTCTTTAACTTTCTTCACCGCATCGGCAATCGTGTAAGTCTTTTGTTCAACAACCTTTGCGGCCGCGGTAAATCGTTTGCTCTGCCTCTTCATGGTTTGCTCACTTTCTTATTCTTCGACGGTAATGCCCATGCTGCGGGCGGTCCCGGCGACCATGGCCATGGCGGACTCGACACTTGACGCATTCAGGTCCGGCATCTTTGTTTCTGCAATTTCCCTCACCTGGCTCTTGGTCACTTTGCCCACCTTGGTGCGGTTGGGTTCTCCCGAACCTTTCTCCAGCTTCGCGGCCTTGAGCAGAAGTGTCGCTGCCGGGGGTGTCTTTGTAATAAAGGTGAACGACTTGTCATTGAAAACCGTGATGATAACGGGAATGATAAGTCCTTGCTGGTCCTTGGTTTTTGCATTGAACTGTTTGCAAAACTCCATTATGTTCACGCCCTTTTGGCCAAGAGCGGGGCCTACCGGAGGGGCAGGGTTTGCCTGACCAGCGGGGATCTGGAGTTTGATAAATCCGACGACTTTCTTTGCCATAATTTTACCTCGTTGTTGCGGGTTACTTTTCCAATTCCACCTGACCGAAATCCAGTTCCACTGGAGTTTTTCGGCCGAAGATGCTGACCATCACTTTCACTTTCATCTTTTCCGGATTCACTTCCTGAACGAATCCATTAAAGTTGTTAAACGGTCCCTCGACTACTTTGACGGGGTCGCCTGCACGGAAGGGAACCTCCACCATTTCTACACCGACCCGCTCTTCCATTTTGCCGATCAGCCGCCGTACTTCATCAGGCTGAAGGGGAACGGGGTTGTTCTTGTCGGGAACAAACCCCAGAACTGACGGCGCTTCCGAGATCATATGACTGGTTTCCTTGTCGATCACCGCCTCAACCAGAATGTATCCGGGAAAGAAGTTCTTTATTTTCGCCTTCTTCTTGCCGTCCTTGACTTCGATAACCTTCTCTGAAGGAATAAGGATACTCCCGATGCGATCGCCCAGAGCCTGGCGCACGACATCCGACTCCAGATACGTTTTTACTTTAGTTTCATGGCCGGAATACGTCCGAACCACATACCAGCGTTTATCCAACTTGTTTCATTCCTTATAAGATTGCTTTGAGCGCTTCACTCAACGCCGTGTCGACCACCCAGGTAAACAGCGATATCACAATGGTGACCACAATGACCACCTTGGTCGATTCAAACAATTCCTCTTTTGTCGGCCATGTGACCTTCTCCATCTCCTTGACGATGTCCGTGAAGAAATCCTTTATTTTTTCTTTCATCGTTTACTCTTGGCCTCGTCAATTTGGAATCATGTCACTTCAATCCGCACGTCAGGAGGGACTCGAACCCCCAACCTGCGGTTTTGGAGACCG
>JBBDYD010000176.1:0-14069 GCA_040901865.1 Bacteroidota bacterium
CGGGCAAGAGGATTCGACGAACCTTCGGATCTCTGGACGCATTTTTTCCCGCCGTCCTGTGTTTGGCCGGCGATGTTGATCGCGCCGCTACTCTGCAGGAATCGGCATTTCGCATGTGGAACCTGCATGGCATCGAGCCGGAGACCACCGAGTATGACTCAATGAAAGTGGTCAATCCCCAATACTACCTGCGCCCCGAGATTATCGAATCGGCCTACTACCTCTACCAATACACCCGTGACGAGCGGTACCGGGAAATGGGAAGGGAGATGTTTGCCGATCTTGTCCAACACTGCAGAACAGAAGCGGGGTATGCTTATCTGGAAGACGTAACGACGGGAAAAAAGGGGGACGGGATGGAGAGTTTCTTTCTGGCTGAGACCCTCAAATACTTCTACCTGCTTTTTGCACCGGACGAAGTCCTGGATTTCAATTCCGTGATCTTCAACACGGAGGCCCATCCGGTTCGTCGGCCAATCTGAAGAGCGTCATGATTGCCTGAAAACAAAATCGGCGGACAATTGTCCGCCGATTGGCGTTTCATTATGCTGCGGGAACGACTATTGCTGCCACGAAGACCAAATGCTGCAATGACCGGCCTTGTCTGTTCCCAGTAAATCGCGCTGAGTTTCCCAATACAAAGCGTTCATCACTGCGCGCGGTGAAAAGTGCAGGTGCTCCAGCTGGAACCCCGGTTCTTTTGTGCCCTTTCCATCAAAGAACACCGTGCCGAAGTGCCCCTGACTGAGGCCGTGACCCGCTTCATGCAGAACGATGGACTCGACATCGATCTGCGGATCGTTCCATGCAGGACCTGAGATCGACCAGGAAAAGGCATTGTTATAATAAATGTCGCGGAACGCCACGTCCAACTTGCCGTCTCCGTCGATATCCGTGAAGTTCCCTGATCCGTCAATCCAAAGAAGCGTAAACGTCACACCGAGAATGAAGTTACTGCCGCCGGGCGCGATCGCATTAAAAAACGCTCCGGGAAGCCATCCGCCGTGCGTAACATCAGCCGCCCAACCATTCACACCTCCAAATCCAAGTAGATTCTGAACATAGCCGAGATCAACAATGACTCCCAAGGCCACTTTCTGTATGAGCGGAGAACAGGATTCCTGGTTCCATGTCTGCATGGCGTTGTCGATTGCGGGCTCTGTTTGAGCGTTGCTAAGCCCACCAGTTGTGCTTCCCTCAGTCACGTCGACAATGTATGTAATGTTCGTTCTCCCGCTTCTGCGCGGGTCTCCGAAAACAAAATGATAAGCGAGTTGCTTATTGCCAACGTTCTTGGCAAACACCGTCGCTCCGAACTCTCCGGATCCGGGAGCAGTGATGGTTTCATAGAGAGCAAGCCGATAGGGTTCTCCATTGGCTTCGAGCGCGGCGTTTACGATGGAGAAAATATCATCTCCGGCGATTAGAATCTGGGCGCCGGAAGTGTTCCCAGCGGCTCCTTTGATGAGAGTGGCCGGAGCTGGAAGTGTTGCTGCAGAGCTCGGGGAAAGCGGTTCGCTGCGATTGCACCCGGCAAGAAGCATTCCAATGACCACGAGAACAGCGAATGCGGTGACGAGGACTTTCATGGTGACTCCTTGTGAAGAGTGATGAGAATGAGGAAATAAATGTGGCCCTGCTGGTCGCGCCAACCCGCGGGGCAGGATAGTGGTGTAGGTAAGAAAGTCTTTGACAAGAGTCAAGCAGTGGATTCAGGAAATATGGCGCAGTGCATAGTGAACGGTTCTTGATTCTCGCCGTTGATAAATTCGACATTGGGCCCTCTCCGCCACGGGCGGATCCGCCTCAAGCGGAATTATTGGACATTCTTTTCTTCTCTGTGGAACTCTGCCTCCTTCCTCTGTGTATTCCCGTGCATTAACGCAAGGAATCAGGCTTGGGTGATGATGGATGAATTTGTATATTTGCGGAACAAAAGTCCGGAGATGGTTTATGGATCTTGGCCTTAAGGGAAAAACAGCAATGGTTGCAGGCGCTAGCAAAGGCCTGGGATTCGCCGTTGCCCGTATTCTTGCCTCAGAGGGTTCCCATGTCTCGATCGCTTCCCGCGATACCACGGCAATCCAGGCGGCGAAGGGTCAGATCGAAAAGGAAACTGGAAACACCATTTTAGCCTGCACCGCTGATGTGCGATCTGCATTGTCCATTGATCGGTGGCGAGATGACACCCTCCGGGAATTTGGCACTGTGGATATGCTCTTTGTGAATTCCGGAGGTCCGCTGGCGGGTTCGTTCCTTTCTCTTGACGATAAAGCCTGGCAGGAAGCAGTCGATCTCCTTTTGCTCGGCGCCGTTCGAATGGCCAGGAGCGTCATTCCGCATATGAAAACCCGTGGCGGAGGAAGTATTGTGTTTTCCACATCGACTTCTGTCCGGGAACCGATCGAGAATCTCGTCCTGTCAAGCGTCGTCCGGGTCGCAATTCCGGGTCTCGCAAAAACTCTTGCCAGAGAATTCGCCCAAGACAAAATCCGTGTCAACAATCTCATACCGGGCCGAATCGACACTGATCGGGTGAAGGAACTGGATGAGTTCGGGGCGAAGAAAAAAGGAATCCCGGTTGAAGAGCAGAAAAAAGCAGTGGTAAGCCAGATCCCGCTCGGTCGCTATGGATCACCCGATGAGTACGCCCGCGCCGTGGTGTTCATCCTTTCTCCCGCAGCTTCCTATATCACCGGGGCAAGCTTGCAGGTGGATGGGGGAATGCTGAAAGGGATTGCTTAGGATGAAGGGTAAAGGGTAAAGGGTGAAGAGTTAAGAGTGAGGTGCTTATGAGTATTGCGCGTAATGCTCTTTTATGGATCTCTGAGAATCGAGGGCTTCGCGAAGCTCTGCCGAAATACAGGTTCATCAGAAAGGCCGTCAACAAGTTCATGCCAGGCGAGGAGTTGGATGACGCCATCACAGCCGCTCTCACTCTCAAAAAGAATTCCATCACAACAATTCTTACACGGCTGGGAGAGAATGTGACTGAGGAGCGGATGGCGCGGGAAGTGGCAGACCATTATGTCGAGGCACTTCGGAAAACAAAGGCAAGTAATCTCGATGCGCACATCTCCCTGAAACTCACTCACCTGGGACTCGATCTGAATGAAACCCTGTGCTTTGAGAGTCTTGAACGGATTGCCGGGGAGGCGGAACGTGCAAACACGTGGCTATGGATTGATATGGAGCAGAGTTCTTACGTGGACCGGACGCTGGATCTCTATAAACGCGTCAGGCAAAACCATGGAAAGGTTGGCGTATGTCTGCAATCGTACCTGTATCGAACCAAGGATGATCTGGAGAATCTCTTGCCCCTGAAAGCGGCCATCCGCCTGGTCAAAGGCGCGTACAAAGAACCACCCTCCGTTGCATTTCCGCGGAAATCCGATGTTGATGCAAATTACCGTTCTCTTTCTGTCACACTCCTGGAGAACATAAACCGCGGTGTCGCGTTCGGCGCAGGAACCCATGACCAGGAACTCATCAGGCAAATTCAAGAAGAGGCGTCCCATCGGGGGATACAGAAACAGGACTACGAGTTCCAGCTGTTATACGGGATTCGATCCGAAGCTCAACAACAGCTGGCGCGAGAGGGATACAGGATTCGCTGCTTGATCAGCTATGGGAACTACTGGTTTCCATGGTACGTTCGTCGCCTGGCCGAACGCCCGGCAAATGTCTGGTTCGTGCTGAAGAACATTCTGTCGTGACGACCGCGGTGGCTACCGGCGGGTTCGGGAACGGAATCGAATTCGGAGAGTCTTGACCTCGAAGGGGGAAAACTTCAGCATCAGCTTTCCTTTTGTCGGTTTCAGGCGTTCCTGTACGGTTTCCATGAGGTCGCAGGCCGATGCCTGCAGAATCCCGTAGCCAAACTGAAGCGCAATCCTTCCGGAATCCCCGTGGACCTCGCTCAACCTCAAGATGACCTCATCGCTCTCTGATGCTTTGCGAACAGAGTCCACGTTGATGTTGGACGGGAGAGAATGGATGAGTGAGGGGAGGTTCTTCGCGTCTGCATTCTCTATGATGAGAAGAGGATTGTTGAGCTCCCGGGCCCTTCGAACTGTTTCACCCCGTTTCCAGTCCCCCTGGTGCGGAGAAAGCGAATAAGTGAATTCCTGCTCCCCCTGATCCGTAACGGCTTTGTCCTTGAGTTTTTGCGGATCGACGGAATGGGGATAATGCGGCGATCGGAGAAGCGTGAGGCGTAACGTGGATTCCTTTACGTCACAACCGTATTTCGCATTATTCAGAAGCCCCACGCCGAATTTGGCATCTGAGATATCCAGCCATTGATGAACGGGAACTTCGAACTTTGCCTTGTCTTCGGGACTCTTTGGCTTCGTGGTTCGTTCAATCGATCCAAACGGGATTTCAAACCTGGCACGAGTGGCGTTGACATTCAACGGAAACGCGGCCTTCAACAGGATTTGAGAGTCCGACCATTTGACAAATGACAGAAAATCGATCAAAGGGGATTTGTGATAGAATCTGATCGATTGTCGGACCACCGACCCCCTGTCAGTTTTCCGAATGACCTCAATCGTCATTCGCAAAGGGCCTTGTTCGGCGATCTTCATGGATTTGAATTTCAAAATATCGGCCTTCCTGCTTTCATATCCGGCATCGATATCCCACGCTTCCCATTCCGCCGGGGTATCATGAAAGGTCTGCAGAACATTGCCGCGCTGTCCTTTTTTGAGTATCTCCCGCCTTAAGCGCTTGTCGTGGATCGATGTGAAATTCCCTTGGGAATCCAATCGAAGCCGGTACACAGGCGTTTCAATGAACCGCGGGCTCGCCTTCCAGGGCTCAACCGCCGAAGGTTTTGTGTCCGAAGGAGTAATGATGACAGAAGTTGCAGCAAGTGGCGGGATATTCTCTATGTAGCAGAGGATTGTCGTCGTTCCTTTTCCGCGGCCAACAATCTGACTTTCGATCGGGGTGCCCGACTGGGCTGTCACACGGAAGAATTTTTCCCTGGACCTTACCTGGATTTCCACATATCCGGTTCTTGCCCAGGGGAGGGTATTCAGGATGGAGGTATGGAACTCCTTGAGGCTCCTCTTGGCCGATTTGGTCAGTGAAGAACCCATCTTCTTGATGATGCCCTCCGTCGTTCCCTGAAGGCGTAGGAAGTCTTTGTCGGCATCCGCGGCAGCTTCTTCGATGATCGTCCCGGAGAGGATATCGTGAAACTGATTCTGAAGCAATCGCTTCCAGGATTTTTCGAGATCTCCGTGCGGATATTTCTTGCCTTCATTCAGGGAGGCAAGAACGGAGAGGAGCTCTGCCGTGTATAAGAGTCGCTCGCTTTCCCGATTTGCCTTTTTGATGCGCGCTTGCGTGCTGAACGTCCCCCGATGCTTTTCAAGGTAGAGTTCGCTGTTCCATTCGGGAAGCTGTTTGGATTGTGTTTCAAGATTTCTGAAAAAGTCCTGGACTCGGCTCAAGCGCAATCGCGGCAGAGCAGGCATGTTGTTCAGATACGTCATGGTGTGGAGGTCTTTTGGCACAGGTCCCCCTCCGCCGTCACCAAAGCCATACGTTTGGAGAACATCCGTCAATTGCTCCTGATGGCGGAATTCTTCCCAGCTCTTCTGGATGTCTTTGGGCTGGACCTGGCCTTCAAGGCCCACCGGGGGAACATGAGCCAGCACCTTTGACCCGTCGATTCCCTTCCAGTGAAATGAATTGTACGGGAACTTCGTCGTGTCGTTCCAGGAAAGCTTTGTCGTGAAGAAATAGCGTATCCCTGACTTCGCGAGGATTTGAGGCAGGGACCAACTGAATCCGAATGAGTCCGGAAGCCAGGCGGTGTCCACCTCAAGACCAAATTCCTCCCGAAAGAATTTCTTCCCATAAAAAATATGTCGGACGAGTGATTCTCCACTCGGCATTTGACAGTCCGGCTCTACCCAGAAAGCGCCGACGGGTTCCCATCGCCCTGCGGTGACGCGGTCCTTGATCTGTTTATACAGATCCGGGTAATCGGATTTTGCAAGAGAGTAGAGGAGAGGCTGGCTCTGAGCGAACATGAACTCGGGGAATCCCTCCATCAATCGAAGCATGGTGGAAAATGTGCGGCCGATTTTCCTCCGTGCCTCGCGGATCGTCCAAAGCCAAACCACGTCGAGGTGGGAATGACCAACGAGTTGGACGGTCCCGGGAACCTCTGTCTTGAATTCCGCCTCGAGCGTCTGCAACAGGAACTTGTGTGCCCTGGCTATGGCATTTGGGTATTCCTCGCCATCGGGTTTGAAGTACTTGAGATAGATCAGGGTCTTCCGGATGAGTTCACGGATTTCTTTTGATTCGATGGATCCCGGACCATAGAATCGTTCGAGGTCGCGTAAGAGAGTGAGGGCGGCAAAAAGCGCTCGGGCAGTCGGATTGAGTGTGGCAAGGTCAGCCCGCCGGAATACATTTTGCTCTTTTTTCCTTCCGCTGTATGCCTGAATGGCCAGTGCGTAGATCTGACCCGCCCGCGCTTTTTCCGTTAGTGGGACGGATTGATGATGGAGGTCGAGACCCTGAAACGGGCGCCCGTTAACATAGACAAGGCCGTCAGCGATGTCCAAGAGCAGGGCAAGCGGCTTATTTGCGAATTCGGGGGGAACCGTCACTTTGGAACGGAACCAGAAGGTGGTATCGTACGCACCCCAGTTTGCCTGCGGGGGGTGGATGGGCGTCCAACTATTGTCATTGAGAGACGGGGCAAATCCGTTCGGAACGTCCCCAACCCTTATTTTCCAATCACTTACAGGGACAATGGAGGGGTAAATATGCTGCTGAACGTGGGGGAGAAGCTGCTCAAGAAGGTCAAGGGCCATCTGGTCGGTTTCTGTCCTTGTTTTGGAAAAAGGTGGTGGAAAATATGAATTCTTACTCTCTTGCGCAAGAAGAGATTTTAAAAACCAGGTGTCGAAAATTATACTGATTAAGGGAGCCGCTTCAGGCGATTTCTTAAATAGGGGGGGTTGGGGGGTAGAAAAATCAACAGTTTTTCTCTTTGCAATTCCCTCCCTGTTCTTGTAAATTTGTCACGACCCTTCCCCAAGACACTCTTAAGCCCATGCAACTGATCGATTGGATTATTGTAGCGGCATATTTCCTTCTCAGTGCCGGCATCGGAATTTATTACACCAAACGGGCAGGGAAGAGTATCCAGGAATTCTTTCTTTCAGGGCGGAATCTTCCATGGTGGCTGGCCGGAACTTCCATGGTGGCCACCACTTTTGCAGCCGATACACCACTCGCTGTTACCGAATTCGTCGCGCAGAACGGAATTGCCGGTAATTGGATTTGGTGGAATTTCGTTTTCGGTGGGATGCTTACGGTGTTCTTTTTTGCCCGATTATGGAGACGCGCCGGAATTACGACGGATGTGGAATTTGCGGAGTTGCGATACTCTGGAAAGCCCGCCGCGTTTCTCCGTGGATTCAGAGCCCTCTACCTCGGCTTGTTCATTAATTGCGTGATCATGGCGTGGGTCAACCTCGCCATGGCCTCGATTCTCGAAGGTATGTTTGGCATACCGAGAGACGAGGTCATGTGGTATGTTTCGGGAGCACTTGTGCTGACGGCAATCTACTCCGCTCTTTCCGGCCTTTGGGGTGTGACTGTGACAGATGCCTTTCAGTTTGTGCTGGCCATGACCGGCACTATTATTCTCGCGTTCATCGTCCTGTCCCTTCCGGAAGTGGGGGGGATTTCAGGATTGATCGAGAAACTCCCGCCCTCCACATTCCGGATGACACCGGTGATCGGTGATAGTGGCATTGGAGACCTGGGACAATCTTTGGCCCTCTCCGTAAGCGCATTTCTGGCGTACATCGGCATTCAATGGTGGGCGTCCTGGTATCCTGGTGCTGAACCCGGGGGCGGGGGATATGTTGCCCAGCGGATGATGTCGGCCAAGGACGAAAAACACTCCTTGTTCGCCACACTCTGGTTCACAATAGCACACTATTGTATTCGTCCATGGCCCTGGATTATCGTGGGACTCGCAACTCTTGTTCTCTATCCGGAACTCGATGCAGCCAACAAGCGGCTGGGATATGTCTATGCTATGCGGGATTATCTTCCCACCGGAATTAAGGGTCTCCTCGTGGCCTCATTTTTTGCTGCCTACATGTCCACGATCGCCACCCAGCTCAACTGGGGCACATCCTACGTGATCAATGATTTCTACAAGCGATTCATCCGGCCCGATGCGGATGATCAGAAGTTGGTTCTCGTTTCAAGGCTCGCCACCATCGTCATCATGCTCCTTTCCATTGTGATTACAGGGATGCTGGATACGATCTCCGGTGCTTGGGCCTTTATCCTTGAAGCCGGAGCCGGCCTGGGACTCGTGCTTATTTTGCGATGGTTCTGGTGGCGGATTAACGCCTGGAGTGAAATTACCGCAATGGTCGTACCTCTGATTGTCTTTGCCTTAATGAAGTACGAAATGTCAGTCCAATTTCCGGAATCTCTCTTTGTTATTGTTGCCGCAACCACAGTCAGTTGGACGATCGCCACCCTCTTGACCCCGCCGACGGACGATCAAACCCTCCGTTCCTTTTACAGGCGTGTTCACCCCGGTGGGTGGGGCTGGAAACGCATTGCTGAACAAATGCCCGAAGTGCGGGGAGATTCCGGATATGCAGGGCTTTTCTTGGATTGGGTGGCAGGGGTTGTGCTGGTCTATATGGTCCTGTTTGGCGTCGGAAAACTCATCCTTGGTGACACTGCGATGGGCCTGGTCTTCCTGATGATCGGGGGTCTGGCCGCCTGGGTGATCTATCGGGACCTTTCAAAACGCGGATTTGAAACAGTTGTGAAATAGCGGCATGGGGCAACCTGACCGTCATCTTGTTGGCGGATGGCGGACAGGGAAATGTGAAGAAGAAGCGTTACGGGTTGTGAGTTACGGGTTTTGGTTGATGGTTGATTTGTTCTGGTCATGGTTTTCGCAAACTATCCAACGAGAACAGGAAACTAAAAACCATAACCAAAAACCACAAACAAAAGACGCCATTCTCTTGAATGTGCGTTTTCGCGTTTCGATTTCGTGATGGGAATGTTCTGCAATATCTTGAATCGGGAGTTTTTCATGAGTGATAATATCCGCATCCTGCTTTCTTTCCTGACCCTCGGTGCATTTTTCCTTCTCCTCTATAATCGGATCATTCCGCAAACCGCCGACACGCTTTACGTCAATGCGACGATTTATACGATGGACGGCGACAATTCCGTCGCAGAGGCCCTCGCAGTTCGAGGCGATAAGATCGTGATGGTTGGCTCACGCGCGGAGGTCGGTGACCGGGTCAAGGCCCGGCGTGAAGTGGACTTGGGAGGTCTTACCGTGTTTCCCGGATTGATCGATGCACATGCGCATGTCA
The DNA here is from genome assembly GCA_040901865.1 of Bacteroidota bacterium. GTDB lineage: Bacteria > Bacteroidota > Ignavibacteria > UBA10030 > UBA10030 > JBBDYD01. The sequence goes on from JBBDYD010000176.1 coordinate 9,399, forward strand.
TCAGCCTCGGAATCGCACGGATAACCGTCGACCTCGTTGGGGCGGCCTCCGAAACAGAGGCGGCTGAGCGCGTGCGGGCGAGGGCCAGAGAAACGGACCCGGGCACATGGATTCGCGGCCGGGGTTGGGATCAGAATGACTGGCCGACGCGAAGATTTCCGCATCATTCTCTGCTGGACCGGGTGGCTCCGAACAATCCGGTTTACCTCATCCGGGTGGACGGGCACGCCGCGTGGGTGAACAAGGCCGCTCTCGATGCGGCGGGAATAACGCGCGAGACTCCCGATCCTCCCGGGGGAAAGATCATCCGCGATGCTTCAGGGGAAGTGACGGGAGTCTTGATCGACGAAGCCAAGAGTCTTGTAACCTCCGTCCTTCCGCCCCCATCCTTAGAGGAAAAGGAAGAAGCTCTGGAGCGCACCATTCAGGAATGCCTCAGCTATGGTATCACCGGTGTGCACGATATGGGTGCCGACATGGAGGAACTGGATCTTTACCGGAAATTCGCCGATGAAGGAAGGTTGGGGATCAGAATCTATGCTTCGATCGGCGGCATCGGGGACACATGGGATCGGTTTCGCGAGATTGGACCGGTGGTGGGTTATGGCGACGGCCGGCTGACCGTCCGTTCTCTCAAGCTCTACATCGATGGAGCTCTGGGATCACGGGGAGCCGCGTTGATCGAACCCTATGCCGACGATCCGGAGAACCGCGGCCTTACGATGATCGCCGACGAGGATCTCAAGAAGGCGATCGGGGAGGCGCTCCAGGCCGGATTTCAGGTCTGCACGCATGCCATCGGCGATCGCGGCAACAACATTGTCCTGAACGCATACGAACGGGGATTGAGCGAATTTCCGCGCACGGATCATCGCCTTCGTGTGGAGCATGCCCAGGTCCTGAGTCCCGATGATATTCCGCGGTTCAAGAAACTCGGTGTCGTTCCCAGCATGCAGGAAACGCATTGCACTTCGGACATGTACTGGGCAGAGGCCCGTCTTGGTCCGGATCGGATCAAAGGCGCGTACGCATGGCGGTCATTGCGGGAAACGGGCGTGGTGATTCCGGGCGGTTCGGATTTTCCCGTTGAGCATCCGAATCCGCTGTATGGCATTTACGCGGGAGTCACGCGACAGGACCATGCGGGAATTCCGCGCAATGCCGAGGATGTCCGGCGAATGTTCCAGGTGTCTGAATCCGGAATAACCGACCCATCGGCTTTTGACGGCGGCTGGTACGCTGCACAGAGACTCACGCGGGAAGAAGCACTCCGGTCATTCACCTCCTGGGCGGCCTGGGCGGCTTTTGAGGAAGAGATCAAGGGATCCCTCGAAACCGGAAAACTTGCGGATTTCGTTGTGCTGTCAAACGACATCATGACGATCCCTGCTCAAGAAATTTTACGAACAGAAGTGGTGAAGACGATTGTCGGCGGTAAGGAAGCGTTTCGTCGGGGTCAACAACCCGCATTCTGAGCAAACAGCCAGTTGTATTTGCACCGAAAAAGTGATAGATTTTTTCGCTGTGAACCGACCCAGGTAAAGGAAAAAAACACAGGATGCCGTATACAGTACTCGTTGCCGACGATGATGAAGGGCAGCGGAAGTCTCATGGATTCGCATTGGAGGTTGCAACGGCCATCCTGGAAGATGAAATTGCCGTTGTCGAGACTGCAACGAGTGTGGATACATGGCAGAAAATCAAAGCGGAGGCCTTTAACCTGATCATCCTTGATAACGATTTTAAGGATACGAGTCTTAAAGGACATCTCCCCGGCATAGCCCTTCTGCAATTGGCAAAAAAGGAAGGGGTGAACCGTAACACACCGATTTTCTTTTGCAGCGCGGATGCCTACGATACGCTGAAATCCATGGTGGAGAAATACGGCGGGGTGTATCTGCCGAAGGTCGGTTATGATATCGAAAAAGTGGCAGGATTGTTCGCGGAAAAAATGAAGAAAAAGTGATCAAGAATCCGGGCTGAATATCGAGGTCGCTTGTGCGGCCTTTTTTTTTCTTTCCTCCGTTGAAAACCGCTCGCACCGTCTACTCATCAAATTTCCGTCTTCACCTCCTCGAGGGCACGCTTTACACGTCCAGTTTCGCCCTGTTGAATTTTCAGGTGGTCTACCCGGCTATCGTTCAGCATTTGGGCGGAAGCAATATTGCCGTGGGTTCTCTTCCGGTTATTAATTACCTGCTGTATCTCCTGCCCCAACTTGTTTCCGCAAACTACGTGACCATGGAGCCGTTCAGGCGCCCATGGGTCCTTGCGGCCGGGATTGCGCAACGTGTACAGATTTTTCTCATCGCCGTGGTGATTGCTCTGTTTGGGTCGCAGTTCCCCACACTGGCTCTCTTGCTCTTCTTCCTGCTCTTTGGACTTAATCAGGTGATTGCGGGAGTCCTGGCTCCAAGCTGGTTCGATTTCGTGGTGAAAACGACTCTCCCGCATCAACGGGGTCGGCTGATGGGACTTCGAACATCGTTTGGGTCAGGTCTCGGTTTATTGAACAGTCTGGTTCTTGCTGTCCTGCTCACGTATTTTGCATTCCCATGGAATTATGCCCTCGCATTCCTGCTGGCGTTTGGTTTTCAACTGGCGTCCTGGATCAGCCAGAGGAGAATAGTCGAGGATGTGGCCTCTCCGACCCAGCCCCCGGTTCCCCTGTCCCGCTTGATCGCAAAAGCAATGACGATCGTTCGTGAAGACAGGATGTTCCGCCGATTCCTGATTTCCACGGGGTTTTCCGTCGTGGGATTGATGCCGCAGGGATTCTTTACGATAGTCGCGTTGAAACGATTTGATCTCCCCGAATCCTTCATCGGCTTTTTTACCATGACCATGCTCTCTTCCCAGGTGGTCTTTGCGGGATTGTTGGGATGGATTGCCGATCTCAAGGGACACAAGATTTCCCTCGTTATCTGTTCGGCCGCCATGGTTCTTGCCTCGTTCATTGCGCTCTTCGCCCAGCACCCCGTATGGTATTTCGTGATTTTTTCTTTTGTCGGACTGATTTTTGGCGTCGAACTTATGACCCGGCACAACTTTGTTGCAGAAATGTCAACCGACCGGACCCGTCCGCTGTACCTCGGTATCATGAACGCCTGGTCTGCTCCGTTCTTTCTTTCAAGCCTTTTTGCTGGCTGGGTGAGTGACAGGTTTGGATATGAAGTGGTGTTTATCGCGGGAGGCGTTTTCTCTCTTGTGGGCCTCATCCTCATTCTTCTGGTTCAGGATCCGCGCAGCAAGAAACCGCCGGCGAATCTTCCATTTTGAGAATCCAAACACTTGCGGTTTCCCCTAAATTGCTTTACATTTTTTTTGAAAGATGATCCGGAGGTGTTGTGTACGAACGTTGTCTCAATGAGGCCGAGCGAGTTCTCGCAGCGGACAATGATGTGATCGTTGCGGTGAAGAAGGTTTGGATGGAGGTGTCCCGGGAAGCCAAGACGCAGGTCTTCGACGTGCCATCGCTTCCTGACTTTACCGCAATGTTGGAGGGTGATCCGCGATTCGAATTTCTTCCCGCTCATTCCAGCTTGCAGGATGACCTCGACGATCCCCATGCCGAAAGCGTCTCAAAAGAGGAATCAGAATTGGAACAGCTTGGGTTCTTTTCCGGCGACAGGGTAAAACTGCGTCACGTGGAGCTTACCCCCCGGCGCCTTGGAACCATCATTCGCACAAAAGTCGATCGGACGATGGATGCGCTCACCAAGGCGTGGGACTTGCGGCCGGAGGGTGATCAGGATACTGAGGATCGTTTACTGGAAATTCTTGCGAGGACCCAAAAACTCCAAAAAGAGGTTAAAAAGGCCTTTTCTACATCACGGATGAAGACGCTTGAGCATTCTCTGGAAAAAAAGAAGCGCCCCCCGTCCGGGAAAAAAACCTCGAAACGGAAAGTGCCGGCAGGGAAGAAAGCTGCGAGCAAGAGTCCATCCCGGAAGAAAAACCATGCAAGGGGGAAACGAAAGAAATAATGCTTCAGCAGGATACAAAAGTCTGGACGGTGAAGGAACTGATGAAGGTCTCGATTGACCTTCTTCAAAAGAAGGGATTCGAGGAAACACGTCTGAATGTGGAACTTCTCCTCGCCCATGCTCTCAAATGTCAGCGTATTCAGCTCTATACGAGCTTCGATAAGCCCCTCTCAAAAGAAGAAATCAACCAGTTCCGCCGTTTGGTCGAGCGCAGACTGAACCGGGAGCCTTTACAATACATCGTCGGGTCCGCCGGATTTATGGGACTGCAGTTCCGGGTGGATCAACGCGTGCTGATCCCTCGACCTGAAACAGAGACCCTTGTCGAGCAGGTGATGCTGCTTTGCAACACTGCCGAAAATGCCAAATCCCGCTCCATTCTCGAAATCGGCACCGGGAGCGGAAACATTGCTATCGCTCTCGCCAAGTTTGTCCGACATGCGAAAGTCACGAGCATCGACATTTCGCCGCAGGCAATTGAGGTGGCCGAACTCAATGCGAAAGTTCATGAGGTGGAAGCCAAGGTCGATTTTCGTGTTCTGGATGTCTTTGAGCCGGTCGATCAGCTCCTTCTGAAACGGTTCGACCTGGTGGTCAGTAATCCGCCGTACGGATCCCAGGAAGAATGGGAACAGTTTCAATTGGAGATCAAAAAGTACGAGCCGCGAATGGCAACCACGGATGG
>JBBDYD010000177.1:0-10784 GCA_040901865.1 Bacteroidota bacterium
TCATTGTGATCGATGTCCTCCGGTCGAGCACCACGGTGATTGCCGCTCTTTCGAACGGCGCCCGGGAGGTTATACCGGTCGGAAGCATCGAGTCGGCCGTAAAAATTTCCGGAAGTCTTTTCGGTGATGTCACCTTGCGTGGTGGTGAAAGGAACGGAAGGATTATTCAGGGATTCAATCTTGGGAATTCACCGCTGGAATACACCGAGGCGACCGTTCGGGGAAAATCCATTATCTTCTGCACCACCAACGGCTCGTTGGCAATGGTCAAAAGCCGCTATGCGCGGACGATGGCCGTCGGAGCGTTTGTGAACATGTCGGCGATCATCGAATTTATCCAAGGACTGAATTCGGACGTTCTGCTCCTCTGCGCGGGCCGGCCGGCGGCGTTGGGCGGATTCAGTCTGGAAGACGTTGTGTGCGCAGGGATGATTATTCATACGCTTCATGAAAAACCATCATCCATTGAGCTCACGGATTCGTCACTGGCCGCGCAGAGTCTCTACAAGGCTTTTGGCCGCTCGATTCCGAAGATGCTCAAGAACACCGATCATGGCAAGTATCTGTTGGAGATCGGGTTTGGAGAGGACATTAAGATAAGCGCCGAGGTTGATTCCATTCCTGTTGTACCGGTTCTCAGCGGTACGGCGATCAAGCTTCGAAAAGACGCGGTCGGCGTTGTTGGACGCGACGCGGCCGGTTCTGTTGCGTGAAAGGAGCAAGTCTATGGACGATTTGAGGGCTGTTCTCACCCCCAGGAAAAAACAATCTCATCGGCGTCAGCTGCTGAGCTTTGCGGGGATCCTTGTTTCGTTTATGGTGTTGCTGAGTCTTCTCACGTACAGCGGCGAGGACCAGGCAAGCGGAGAAATCCGTGCCGTTGACCTTTGGAAAGTATTTACCAACGACGAAGTCATTCAGGAAAAGGCGCGGCAAACGGACAACATCCTTGGGCTTGGGGGGTCGCTGATGGCCAACATGCTCATCAATTCCACCATCGGGTATGCGGTTCTGATCCTTCCGGTTCTGGGATTGTTCTGGTCCGTCGCGCTGCTTCGCCGGAGAGACTCCCGTCCATTGCTCGTTCTCACCAACTATGTAGTGATCTTGGGAATCCTGTTTGCGGCAATCTGCGGTGCGCTACGCCTGACAGGCGAGGAGTCCCTGCTGGCTACGGAATGGAGCGGTGTTGTCGGCGATTTTCTTGCCAGTGTTTTATCCAAACTTATCGGGCTCGTTGGGACCTATTTGGTTCTCATCGGATTGTTCGGCACGATGATCGTACTTCTGTTCGACATCGATGTCCTTCATACCTATCAAAGCTTCAAAAACGGGTTCAACAGTGCGGCCGAAAGGCTTGACAGGGGTCTCAAGTTCACGGGGGCGAGAATCCGGGCGTTACGAATGAAAGCTGCGGCAGCGCAGAAGCGGAACGTTCAGATTAAAACGCCCGAAGAAGACCCGGCAATTCCCGTGCGCAAGACAATCCTTCACCGTGCATGGGAAGAGCCCCCTGAGCGCATGCCACATATGAAGGGAGCGCCTCCGGTTGGGGAGCGCGCAATCGCAGGACCGGAAGAATCACAAGATCTTCAATTGGATATCCGGGAAGCCATTGCCGAAGAAGAAGTCGATTTTGACGAGAGGAGAAAGGAAGAGGAGTCCGAAGAGGAAATCGACTATGTTCCGCCGTCCGTTGATCTGCTTGAGTCCGCCCGGGCTGCAGAGCAGGTGGATGAAGGCGAGCTGAAGGCAAATGCCGAGCTGTTGAGGTCGAAGCTGGCAGATTTTGGTGTCGCTATCGAGAGCGTTTCCGTCACCCCCGGCCCTGTGGTGACGCTCTATGAACTTGTCCCGGCCACCGGAGTGAAGATCAGCAGAATCGAAAGCCTTGAGGATGATATCGCTCTTGCCATGAAGGCCAAGGGAATCAGAATCATCGCTCCGATCCCCGGAAAAGGAACTGTGGGCGTTGAGATTCCCAATCATCATCCGAGCCTTGTAACCATCCGGAGCGTTGTGAATTCCTCCAAGTTCCGCGATTCGAAAGCCGCCCTGCCTCTTGCGCTCGGCAAGACCATTGCCGGCGAAGTATTCGTGGATGATCTCACCCGTATGCCTCATTTGTTGATTGCAGGAGCCACGGGGTCCGGCAAAAGCGTCGGCATCAATACGATTCTTTGCAGTCTGATCTACCGGCTCCATCCGAGCGACGTCAAGTTTGTCATCATCGATCCAAAAAAGATCGAACTCACCCTTTATCGCCAACTTCGCCATCATTATCTGGCTGTTTCTCCGGACATCGAGGAAGAAATTATTACGGCTCCGCAGAATGCCGTTCTCGCGCTCAAGAGCGTGGAACTGGAAATGGAAAAGCGCTACGACCGGCTTGCCGCAGCCGGAGTTCGAAACATCGCAGACTACAACGAGAAAGTAAAGGGCGGAAGACTGCACGATACGGAAGCCATCAAACATAGGAAGCTTCCGTACCTGATTGTCGTGATCGACGAGCTGGCGGACTTGATGATCACGGCTGCGAAGGAAGTGGAGGAGCCGATTGCCCGGCTCGCCCAGCTTGCCCGTGCCGTGGGTATCCATCTTGTGCTTGCGACGCAGCGTCCCTCCGTCGATGTCATCACCGGTGTGATCAAGGCAAATTTCCCGGCCCGGATCGCCTACCAGGTGGCGACAAAAATTGATTCTCGCACAATCCTTGACATGAACGGGGCTGAGCAATTGCTGGGGAACGGAGACATGCTTTATTTTCCGCCCGGCTCGCCCAAGCCAATCCGTTTGCAGAACGCCTTCATATCGACGGCCGAGGTCGAGGGGATCATGAATCATATCGGAAAGCAAAAGGGGTACAGTCAGCCGTTGCATTTACCGTCCGCCTTCGAAAAGAAAAAATCGGTGGGAATGGCCGGCGACGGAAGCCGGGATGAGCTCTTTGAGGAAGCAGCGAAGATCATCGTTCGGCACCAGCAGGGATCCGTTTCGTTGCTGCAGCGCAGGCTCAAGGTCGGATACTCGCGTGCTGCGCGGCTTGTGGATGAACTGGAAGCTGTCGGCATTGTCGGTCCGTTTGACGGGAGCAAAGCCCGGGAGGTGCTGGTGGAAACCGACGCAGAACTGGATTCCATTTTGCGGAGTATGGCATGAGGATTGCACGAGTTTTCGGTTTGGCTATTCTGTGGCTAACACCCATGGCCGCCCAACCACAGCCGGAACTTTCCATCGTCACGGTCGGGATGCAAAAACGGTATGCTGAGATGCAGAACGCGGTCGCACGCTTCACGCAGGAGGTTCGTTTCGGCTTTTCCAACATTCGGCAGGAATTCAAGGGAACGCTGACGATGAAAAAGCCCACCAGGTTCCGGATCGAATCGGAACATCAGGTCCTGGTGACGGACGGGTCCACTGTGTGGGCATATTCCCCCGTGAACAAGCAAGTCGTTGTCGATCACTACAAAGAGAACCGTAACACAATTTCACCAGATCGGTTCTTAGTGAGCATTCCGGACACCTACTACGCCACGGTTCTTGGAACGGAGCCGGGGGGGAAGGCACGGCTTGTCACTCTCAAGCTCGTCCCCAAGGATGACACATCCTTTATTCGATCCGTAAAACTCACAGTCGAGGAGGGGGTATGGATTGTAAAAAGAATTACAGTAGAAGATATTAACGAAACCACAACGACCTATACCATCGAGGAGATTACATTCAACAGCACGATTGACGACAAGGCGTTTGTTTTCACGCCGCCGCCCGGGACAGACATCGTAGACCTCCGCTGACCTGAACCCATGGCGCCCAGAGCAAAGATCCTCCTCCGCTCCATCCTGAGTTTTCTTCTTGCCGGCATCTTCCTTTATATCGCTTTTCGCGGGACCGATTTCAACGAGCTGCTTGGGTCCTTGAGTGGACTCCGCTACGGATGGATCATCCTCATCATCCCCGTGGCGCTTTCGAGCCACTATGTGCGTGCCTTGCGATGGAAGTACATGCTGGGGCATGTCAAAAAAACCCTGTCGGTCCGCAACTTGTTTGCGGCGGTGATGATTGGTTATATGGTGAACAACGCGCTTCCGCGGGTTGGCGAAATTGTCAGGCCGTACGTCGCCGGCCGGCTGGAGGGGATCTCGAAGAGTACGGCGCTGGGATCTGTTGTGGCGGAACGGATCATCGATAGCGTCGCCCTTGTTGCAATCGTTTGCCTGATCCTGTTTCTCGCCCCCGAGACGCTTTCTGCATTCGTTGAGGACGCAGAGAATCTTCGGCCGCTCTTTCTTGCCGGGTCGGTGATTTCATTGGTGCTGATGACGCTTCTGTTTCTCAAGAGCGAGTCCGTGGTCCGGTCGGCAAAAGGTCTTTTAGTACTGGTTCCGTCACGATCGCGTGACCGTGTTCAGGGGATCTTTGATTCGTTTGTTTCGGGATTTCGCGTATCAACGATGAAGGAAGAGTTCTGGCGGATCGGCACACTGAGCGTGGTGATGTGGGGACTGTATGCCCTCGGGTTATACATTCCGTTGCTGGCCTATCCCGGCCTTGATGATGCCGGGCTCGATATAACGGCCGCTGTTGTTCTGTTGGCAGTGAGCTCCGTGGCTTTCATCCTTCCGGCTCCCGGCGCCTTTGGGACCTATCATTCATTCCTGAAGTACGCGCTGGTGAGACTTTATGGAGTCGATGAAGTCACCGCGTTAAGCTATACGATTGTCACGCATGAGCTCAACGTTCTGACAACGACGTTCGTCGGAGCGTGGTTTTTTCTGAAGGATCACCTCCGGGTTTCCGACGTTGCCGCGGAGGCGGAGAAGCAAGGTATCGTGTAGGCGGGGCACCCGATATAAAGGACTGAGCATTATGTCGATGTTGCAGGCGATCATACTGGGAGCGGTTCAGGGCCTGACAGAATTTCTTCCAGTGAGCAGTTCCGGCCACCTTGTTTTGGCGGAACATCTCCTTGGAGTGCCCGTCAACGACGACATTACGTTTGAAGTGTTTGTTCACTTTGGGACACTTCTCAGTGTTCTTGCCGCCCTTTGGCCCGAAGTCAAGGAAATCGGGCGGGCGATGGTTTCCGGATTAACGAATCTTAACCTTGTCCCCACGTACTACCGGGAAAACGAATATTTTCGAATAGTACCCCTCATCGTTGTCGCCTCGGTCCCGGCTGCGATTGTCGGATTAATATTTGAGGAGCAGGTGGCGGCGGCATTCACTGATCCCAAGTTGGTCGCGGTCATGTTGGTCATCACCGGGCTTATCTTGTTTCTCACCCAGCTCGTTGAGCCGCCGGGCCAGAAGCGAGTGGGAATCATTTCCGGTCTGGTCATCGGTATCGCCCAGGCGTTTGCGATTATCCCGGGAATTTCCCGATCCGGCTCGACGATCAGTACAGGCCTGTATCTTGGTATTACACCGCTGAAAGCCGCCAGATTTTCTTTCCTGATGTCGGTGCCTGTGATCGCGGGGGCAACCCTTCTGAAAACCATCGGCATTGTTCGCGAGGGCGTCTCAATGGAGGGCATTGCTCCGATCCTCTTAGGAACCGTCATTGCCTTCGTATCGGGATATATTGCGATCAAATTTTTATTTACGATCATCGAAAAAGGAAGGCTGAGTGTGTTTTCTTTTTACTGTTTAACTGTTGGTACCCTTGGTATTGTGTTTCTTTAAATCACTCAGGAGGTTCGGTATGATCAAGCGCGTTCTTTTGACTGGTGTATTCCTTATGCCGATGATCCTTTCGGCTCAGCCAGCGGGTGAGAAAAAGTCCGATCAATCAAAGAAAGAGAAAACGATGGAACAATCCGTGCGAACGTACGCCGTCATTGAGACGTCCATGGGGACAATCGAGGCGGAACTCTTCGAAAAAGCTACCCCCAGGACGGTGAAGAATTTCATCGGGTTGGCAGAAAAGCACTACTATGACAGTGTGACTTTTCACCGAGTCATCGAAAACTTCATGATTCAGGGAGGTGATCCCACAGCAACCGGCCGGGGTGGCGAAAGCATGTACGGCACACCGTTTGAAGACGAAATTGTTGATACGCTCCGACACACCGATGCGGGCATCCTCTCGATGGCGAACGCCGGCCCAAACACGAATGGGAGTCAGTTCTTTATCACTCTTGTCCCAACGCCATGGCTCGATGGACGTCACACGGTGTTCGGGAAAGTCGTGAATGGCATGGACGTGTTGAAGAGCATTGGAAAAGTCAAGACGACGAAGCCGTTCGATAAGCCCGTGGAAACAGTGTTCATGAAGAAAGTCACCATCGTCAGAAAGTAACGGGCAACAACCGAAAGGGCCTGCCGATGTCCGAGAAGAAAGAACAGTTCACGTCGCGATGGGGGATGATCCTGGCCGTAATCGGCATTGCTGTCGGGACCGGCAATATCTGGCGGTTCTCGAGGATTGTCGCGCAAAACGGGGGCGGGTCATTTCTGATCCCGTGGGTCATCTTCCTGTTGATCTGGTCCATCCCGCTCATCATTGCGGAGTTTGCGATCGGCAAAGCCACACGAAAGGGGACGGTCGGCGGGTTGGCGATGTTGGCGGGCGAGCGATTTGCCTGGATGGGGGCGTTTGTCGGATTTGTCACGACCGCGATCATGTTCTATTACTCGGTCGTTGCCGGCTGGTGCATGAAGTACCTGACGAGTTCCCTTTCGGGATCCCTGCTGACGACAGGCGATTACATCTCACTGTGGGAATCGTTCACCGGCGGGTATGAGCCGATCCTGTTTCATGCGATAGCCATGGCCATCGGCGGGTTTGTCATTTACAAAGGGGTCGTGCGTGGAATCGAACGCACGAACCGGATTCTCATTCCATCCCTCCTCATAATTCTATTGACACTTGCGGTGCGGGCCGTGACGCTCCGCGGAGCCATGGACGGTATTGCCTATCTTTTTACTCCGAATCTCGAGATGCTTCTGGACTACAAAGTGTGGCTTGCGGCCCTGACGCAGAACGCTTGGGATACAGGAGCCGGTTGGGGATTGATCCTTACCTACGCGATTTATGCACGCAAGAAGGAAGACATCGCACTCAACGCCGCGCTCACAGGCTTTGGCAATAATTCCGTGTCGCTCCTTGCCGGCATTACCATCTTTGCAACCGTTTTCGCCCTGGCACCGGGAGAGGGAATCAAGGAATTGATCAGCGGCAGGGGCAGCACGAACACCGGTCTTGCATTTATTTTCCTTCCCCAACTGTTTGGAAAAATGCCCGGCGGGACCGGTCTCCAGACTTTTTTCTCGTCCATTTTTTTCCTCGGGCTGACGTTTGCTGCCATTACCTCGCTCATCTCGATGATTGAACTCTCTGTGCGCGTGTTTTCCGATCTCGGATTGGAGCGGAAAAGGGCCCTATGGCTCACATTGACGCTCGGGTTCCTTCTGGGCATTCCCTCGGCGCTGAGTCTGACGTTCTTCGAGAACCAGGATTGGGTGTGGGGTATCGGATTGATGATCAGCGGCGGGTTTATTGCCTTTGCCGTTATCAAACATGGAGCCGATAAATTTCGACGCGAAGCCATCAACGGAGAAGGTAGTGACGTTCAGGTGGGAAAGTGGTACAATGTCATTATCACGTGGTTGGTGCCGGCACAGGTGTTCATCCTCATCGGATGGTGGTTTTTTCTCGCCATCACGGAGTTCGACCGTGAGGGATGGTGGAATCCATTTCATACCTATAGCGTCGGGACGTGCCTGCTTCAATGGGGCGTCATCATGACGTTCTTTGTTGTCATAAACCGGTTCATGGTTCGTCGGATCTTCCAACGTTCCACGGAGGTCTCATGACTGCTGGCACGATCGTAACGATGGTAATCACCATCGGAGTAATCTGGGGTGGCTTACTCTTTGTTTTGGTGACCGCCTTGAAAAAGGAACGCAGCAAGGAACAATGAACGCTCAGGAGTTCCAGAGTTCCGTCAAAGAAAAGAAACTTGCTCCGATCATTCTCCTCTATGGGGATGAGGATTTCCTCGTCGACGAATGTCTCCAGGCAATCCTTGCACAAACTCTTGACGAGGGAACAAAGGGGTTTAATCTTGATGTTGTGGATGGCAATAAGATTGACGTCAAGGAAGTCGTAGCACTCGCGTCGGCGTTTCCCATGATGTCGGAGCGGCGGGTGGTTGTCGTGAAAGAGTTTGAAAAACTGGCGACCACGGATCCGGCAAAAGAACAATTGTCCGCGTACCTGCAAAACCCGCTCGCGTCTACATGCCTCGTCCTCGTCTCCCTTCAGCCCGATTTCCGCAAGAAACCCTTCACCGACCTCAAGAAACGGGCTGAGCTCGTTGAGTGCAAATCACTGTACGATAACCAGGTGCCCGATTGGATCGCCCGGCGCATTCAGGGACTGGGGAAGACCGCGGATCCTCAGGCATGCCGGGTCCTGCAGGCCTATGTCGGGAACTCCCTTCGATCCTTGCAAAACGAGATCGACAAGCTGTTCATTTTCGTTGGCGAAAAGAGGGAGATTTCCGGGGAAGATGTGAGCGCCGTGGTTGGCGCTTCGAAGGGATACACCGTTTTCGAATTGCAAAACGCGATTGGGCGGAAAGATCTGAAAGAAGCGTTAACGATTCTGCAAGCCATGCTGCGGGCAGGGCAAAGTCCGCAAATGATCATTGTCATGCTCACGCGGTTCTTCAATCAGCTCTGGAAACTTGGGGAACTGAAGGCGAATCGGACTCCTGACGGCGAAATTGCCCGTGAAGTGGGCGTCCACCCGTTCTTTCTAAAACAACTGATTCAATTCCAGGCGGGATTCACTCCTGAACAAATCGAGAACGGCTACCGCGCGTTGTTGGAGGCGGATACGGTTTTGAAATCGACGTCCCGCGATCAGCACGTGGTCATGGATGTGATGGTGTATGGACTGGTTCGCGGAATGGCAAAACGGGAACACGTTTCTGATCCGGTCTGAATGAAATGATGGACCTTTGGCAGCTTCCGCCGGAAGCCGAATGGTGGACGTTTGGATTCATCCTTGCCGGATTGGCCCTGGTTCTTGGCCTCGGCGAAGTTGTACGCAAGAAACGCGGCTGGTCGTCCGAGTTCAGCAGGAAGCTCGTCCACATCGCCGTTGGGATTCTGGCTGCTTTCACTCCCGCGTTCTTCACGGTTCCCCTCCCTCCGATTCTCCTCGCAATGCTCTTTATCATCGTGAATGCCATCGCCATCAGATCGGGCCTGCTGCCGGGCATTCATGCCGTCGATCGGACTTCGTATGGAACCGTGTATTACCCGATCGCCTTTCTTTTGCTTCTGGTCTTCTTCTGGTACCAGGAACCGGTTATCATTTCTTTGTCCATCCTTGTGCTCGCGCTGGGGGATTCTTCAGCGGCCATTGTCGGTGAATCCTTCAGGAATCCATCCTATTACCGATTAACGTCTGACCGGAAGTCAATCGAGGGCTCGATCGCCATGGCGCTCGTGTCCTTTGTCGTTCTGCTGGCTGGTTTGATGCTGTCAATGGATATGGAACACATTCCGCTCGAATACGTCATTGCCTGCGCCGGCGTTGCGTCAGTCACCGCTACTGCTTGCGAGGCGATCTCATCCCGTGGCCTCGACAACCTCACAATTCCACTCTCAACGGCGATTGTGCTGTCTTTTTTCCTGCTGCCTCAGAGCTCGACGAACGTTTATCAATTGACGATAGGTGTGTCGTTTGGAATCTTCATTGCCGTTGCTTCCTTAAAGGCAGGCCTCCTCACTTCAAGCGGTTCGGTTGCAACATTTCTCCTGGCAGTGGTTGTGTTCGGCATTGGGGGTTGGCAATGGACAATACCGCTGGTGACATTTTTTGTACTATCGAACCTTCTCTCGAGAACAGGATCCGCGCGGAAAGCAGAATTACAGACCGCGAGGGAAAGGATCGAGGGTCGGGACCACCAGCAGGTCTTTGCCAATGGGGGAATCGGAGGAATTCTGGCCCTGGTGTCGTATTGGTATCCTGAACTGAATTTGTACCCGGTGTTTGTCGGATCGGTTGCCGCGGTTACCGCCGATACGTGGGGCACGGAACTTGGGTTGCTGGCGCGGGGGCGGACGGTGCGATTGTCGGATTGGAAAAGTGTGACTCCGGGTTCAAATGGCGGAGTCTCTTTTGTAGGATTCATGGCTGGCCTGTGTGGAAGCGCAGTGATTGCGGCAAGCTCCTCTGTGTGGCTCGATTCCGGTCTCCTGGCCTGGATCCTCTTGGCGGGAATAGCCGGTTCCATCGTCGATAGTATTCTTGGCGGCACGCTCCAGGCCGATTTCCGTTGTCCGGTTTGCGGAATCCTCACGAGTCAGCGAGTTCACTGTAACAATCAGCCGACTGTTCTCATGAGCGGATTTGCGTGGTTGAATAACGACGGTGTGAACTGGGTCTGCGCGTTCACGGGAGCGGCCGTTATGGGAATTGTTGTGTTGTGACGCACACGATCCATCAATCTTCTTCTCTAGATTTGGAGCTTCAATGCTGAACTACGTCTGGATATCGCTGGTGATCATCGGTATTCTTGTCGCGGCCGGGAATGACATCAAGGATGAATTGGCAAACCCGTACCGCAACGGCATTCCGTTGGAGGGCACAATTCTGCTGAAGAGTGTCCCCACGCCGGGGATGAAAAGCATCGAGGGCGAACTGAGGATTCCCGCAGGAGCGTTTGCCGCATTTTACGGATTGACGGAAGGACAGGAAGTGCGTCAAGACGTCCGAATCGTTTCCCGCGATGACGGTACTTCCCTGATTTACATTCCGGTCGGTGAAA
>JBBDYD010000177.1:10884-14038 GCA_040901865.1 Bacteroidota bacterium
GTCCGGATTGTCACAAGGCTCCTCACGCCGTTGACCAGAAGGCTCTTTCCGGAAATTCCACCCGATCATCCCGCCGTGGGCGCCATGATCATGAACATTTCGGCCAACATGCTCGGCCTGAGCAACGCGGCAACGCCTTTTGGCCTCAAAGCAATGGAAGAGTTGAACAAGCTGAATCCGAAAATCGGAACGGCAACGAACGCGATGTGCACATTCCTGGCCATTAATACAGCCGGACTCGTGATTATCCCCGCAACAGCGATTGCTGTACGGGCCGCTGCGGGTTCCGTGAATCCGGGGTTGATCATCGGCACCTCGATCTTCGGCGCCGGTTGCGCGACCGTTGCCGGCCTCATCGCAGTCAAGTTGCTCCAGCGGTTGCCTCGCTTCAGGAAAGACGACCCGGAGTTGGAAGCAAAGGAGGTGACCCTTGGCTGATCTCCTGCGCTCGCTCATTGACATTATTTCGATCCTCGCGATTCCTGTGATTCTGATTGCCTTTCTGGGTTGGGGGCTTGTTAAGAAGGTAAAGGTCTACGAAGTCTTTGTCGAAGGAGCAAAAGACGGATTTAATGTTGCCGTCCGCATTATTCCGTACCTGGTCGCGATGCTTGTCGCCATCGGAATATTCCGGGCGAGCGGCGCGATGGATGTCCTTACATCGGTGTTGGCCCCTATGACAGGTTTGATCGGCATGCCGGCAGAGGCCCTTTCGATGGCCCTGATGAGGCCGCTGTCCGGGAGCGGATCGTTGGGGATCATGACGGAATTAATGAAAGTCCATGGTCCGGATTCGTTTATCGGTGTTCTCGCTTCGACAATGTACGGAAGCACCGAGACGACGTTCTACGTTCTGGCTGTTTATTTTGGTGCGGTGAACGTCAGGAATACACGGCACGCCCTTCCGGCAGGTCTGATTGCGGACCTTTTCGGGATGCTCGGTGCTGTCTTCATAACACGAATGCTCTTTGGATTGTAGGATAATAATTCTTAACACTATGGAGGTATGCATGAAACGCTTTTTCCGTTCAATGTTGCTGATGACGATCCTGGCAGGACTTTCCCTATCCACGGGCTTTGGCCAAACCCAGTCAATTCCTGGCCCATTGAAGGCCAAGCAACAGCAGCATATCACGGCCGGATTGGGGCTGACGTTCATTGACGGCCAGCCGTACTACTTGTTTAACCTTATGCCCGAGCTCTCGTTCGGCAAGATTGGGGTCGGACTCGATATCAACATTCGCATCGCGAGAAACGGCAAGATCCGCAGCGAAGATTTTGACGAGGCATACGATTATCTGCGATTGATCCGGTATCTTCGGTATGGGATGAAGAAAGAACCGCTCTATGTCCGTCTTGGCACTCTGGATTATTCGCGGCTGGGCCACGGGTTCATCATGTACAATTACCGGAACAGTGCGAGCTATGACCAGCGAAAATTCGGAATGGAATTCGATCTGGATTTTGAAAAATTCGGTTTCGAGAGTATGTATAGCGACTTTGGGGCAGGAGGTCTGTTCGGCCTTCGCGGATATGTGCGCCCGCTGAAGTACACATCGCTGGCATTGATTCCGATCATCGGAGGAGTCGAAACGGGGATTACCTACGCCGCGGACTTTAATGAAAACGCCGACGTGACTTCTCCCAACGGCCTGTTGGCAAATGCGACGAATGACGGAACAATGGGTGTGTTCGGATTTGATGTCGGGTTTCCCTTACTGTCCCTTCCGACCATCAACTCGACTCTGTATTTCGACTATGCAACCATCGCCGGATACGGGAACGGCGCAGCAACCGGTATCGACCTGAATTTTTCAGGACTCGGGGTCATCGGACTTGGGATGCGGTACGAGCGCCGGTGGCTGGGAGATCAGTTCCTGCCTTCGTATTTTGATGCGCTCTATGAACGTGAGCGGTATGAGCCGCGGGATACGACTGCATTCATCAGCAAGGCACAGGCCCTCAAGGCCGCGAAGCAAACCGAAGGGTACTACGGCGAACTCATGCTCAGCATTCTCGGAAGGTTCAATATCGTTGGTGGTTACCAATCGCCGGTCGGTGTGAAGAACCAAGGCACCCTCCACCTCGAATTCGATCCGGGTGATGTTATTCCCGGGGTACTTCTGAACGCAGGGTACGACAAGAAGTACGTTGGCAAGGTGTTTAAACTTGATAATCATTCCTTGTTTTATGTGAACCTCGGGTACAAACCACTACCGTTCCTCTTTGTGTCAACCATGTATATCTGGACTTACACGGAAGACAAGGATGCAAACGGGAACGTCATCGGTTACAAGTCGCAGAAGAGAATCGAACCGAAGGTTGGGTTCGTGTTTTCTTTTTAAGCCAAGAGGATGTCCGACTTCTCTCCTGATCTCAATAGAAGAAGTCGGACATCTGCTGAAAGGAGATCACCTGCTTCGAGAGAAATCGGACATCATGCATCTCTTGTTGCATTTTTGGGGATGGGTCGGTATCTTTTTGCGCAATCTTTGACTCTTATGATCACAACTTCACCGTAAAAAGCGACGTGAACTTTCTCAATTCCGCTATCGCGAAGTCCCTCCCCTTCATTCCCAAATTTATTGTCGGCAAAGTTTCTTCCCGCTACATCGCAGGCACACGGCTTTCGGATGCCATTGGCGCAGTACGTGACCTTAACCGGAATCGAATGATGGCTACTCTGGACATCCTGGGGGAGGATGTCGTCGAGCGTTCTGCAGCCGAACATGTCAGGCAGGAGTGGATTCGCGTGCTGGACGAAATCAAGGCCACAGCGGTCGATTCCAACATCTCGGTCAAACCGTCCCAACTTGGATTTCGCATCGACGTGGAGTACTGCTATACCAACCTTCGAATCCTGGTCAACGCGGCCCGTGAACGCGGAAATACGGTGCGGATCGATATGGAAGATTCGACGATGACCACGGCGACCATTGGGCTTTACAAAAGGCTGCGAAATGAGGGATTTGAGAATATCGGCATTGTGATTCAGGCATATCTCCATCGCAGTGATGCGGATGTACGCGAGTTGATAAAGTTGAAAGCAAACTTCCGCCTTTGCAAGGGTATTTACCGCGAGTCTCCCGATATTGCTTATCAGGATCAGGACGACATACGTCGGAATTTCGGCCTTCTATTGCGCGTCATGATG
>JBBDYD010000178.1:0-2007 GCA_040901865.1 Bacteroidota bacterium
AATCCCGTCGAAGGGTTGATCGAAGCGACAGTTGGATTTGCAGACGACCATACGTACGGCGGTGTTCCACCGCTGGTCACAAAAAAGCTCAGCGTATCATTCCGGACGACCTGGGCCGAGGCCGGAGCGACAACAACTGTAGGAGCCGCTATCGGAGTAAACGTGGCTGAAATAGTATTGGCAGTCAGGTTCTCATTGAAGAGGACATTCGAAAAACTGACGGTCGAACCTCCCGAAGCTGCCGGGAGAACCCGCATCCGCACGTACACAAGAATTCCGCTGCCAACAAGTTCCTCAATTCCGGCGAGAACAACATCGATCTGTCCGCTCACGATGTTATAGGCCGGCGAGGACCAACTGTCCGTCATGGTCCCTGCCTGAATCACGCTGATCGCCTGGAGGCGGGTACTGCTGAAGTTCATCGTGAACTCGGACGCAATGATCCCCAGCCCTGTCACATTGGTAACATAAATAGGCAGATTGAACTCAAGGGTTTGTGTATGCGATGTGTCGTGTGCGGAAACCGTGAGACTTGCCGCCTGAACCGGGTATACAGGAAACAAGTTCGTTGAATCCATCAAACCCCGGGAATCCTCAACATAGACCTTCGCCTGACCGGTCGCCTTCGCCTTGAATTTCCCCGTTGTATCGATTTTGCCGACTGACGTGTCGGAGGACGTCCAGCTCAGAGGGAGGATCTGATCACCTGAAACAAAAAACTGCAACGAGTCCCCCACCACCAGCAACGTCGGAGGAGACTTCGGAGCAACGGTCATCTTCAGGATGCGGAGCTTGCCGTCATTCAGACTGATGTTCCGATTTCCCTCATTGAAGATTGTTTCGGGGAACCATATCGTCGTCGTGTCCCGCGTCGGAGTCTCTCTCACCCGGGTCTTGAGATAAACAAACACTCCGCTGCCGGTGATAATGTTCGCGCTGGCAAAGGCAAGTTCCCGCGTTGCGGTGTTGTAGAGCGCACTCACGGGAGAAGCGGCCATGGTACCTGCCGTCTCAATTCCAAAGATATCCACAACTCCGGCATCATACATGAGACTCATATGTCCCGAATACACGCTGTCGGAAACCGTCAGCGAGGTTATCCGGATTGGAATCAGGAGGGTGTCACCTTTTTGGGCGGTCGTATCCGGAATGCTTACCGGAATTGTCTGTCCGCGGGCACCTGTTGCTCCAAGCAACACGAAGGAAACGAGCATCAGGATTCGCCGAAGGGTTCGGTGCAACATCAGTGGCCTCATTGAGATTTCACAGTGGATGAAGGTATGTCCGAGACTGTTTTCATCGCTTACCGGACGAGCAACATTCTCTTCACCATTGCAAAATCACCCCGGTCACTCTTCGCCGAGATGCGATAGAAATAGACACCGCTCGACGCAGGACTTCCAGACGCCGTCTTGCCATCCCACACGATCGAGTAATACCCTGCCGGCTGATCTCCGTTCACCAACTGCCTGATCTCCCTTCCAAGCATATCATAGATCGCGATGGTCACCGAACCGGCTGTCGGAAGCTGGAATCGGATCATGGTCGTCGGGTTGAACGGATTCGGATAATTCTGATCAAGCCCGAAGACCGTCGGGATCTGAGCTGACGTTTCAACGCCCGTCAACAGCTGTGCTTCATTCAGCATGAATTTCGTAAAGCTGATCGAGGCTTCGGAGAGATCCCGGAATTGCTGATTCGTTCTAAAAATGATCCGTACGAGATCGCCTTCCGACGAAACAGCTTCCGTTCCGGCCAACGCAACGCTGATGGTACGAGAACCGAGCCGCGACTGAGCAGACATTGCATTCGAAAGATTCGTCGTTTCCATTCCAAGAGGTGTCAGTCGATTCGGGTCGAACGAGAAATGGATATCCGTTGAGAAAACCTTTGCGGTTCCATTGAGCCTCAGCACCAATGCAACCTCATCGGGGGCCGCTCCGGCCTCAAGCGAGAACTCATACGCCGTTGCAAGAACGCCATTGCCCGAGGACTTGCCCAATCCGG
>JBBDYD010000179.1:0-13844 GCA_040901865.1 Bacteroidota bacterium
GCTTCATACATCGGCCTGGAAGTTCGTCGGATTATATCCGAAATGAGCGGAGGTCTCATGTCACCCATTGAACCAATCTCGCCGTCGCTTTCCTGCCCCGTGCCTTTGAAGAATGCACAGCAGATACTCCTGGCGCATGGTGGAGGGGGGACGCTCACGAATGCCCTGGTCCGTGATCTGTTTGCTCCGGCATTCAACAACGAAATGCTCGACGATCTGATGGATGGGGCAGTGTTCAAGCAGAACGGCAGCCGCCTTGCGTTTTCCACAGATGCGTACGTCGTCAACCCCGTAATTTTCCCCGGTGGTACCATCGGCGACCTCGCGGTGAACGGAACCGTGAACGATCTTGCTATGTGCGGCGCACGACCCCTCCATCTTTCCGCAGCGTTTATCCTCGAAGAGGGATTCTCGATTGAAACGCTCCGCCTCATTGTTTCCTCAATGAGCAAAGCTGCTGCCGCGGCCGGAATTTCGATCGTCACCGGTGACACGAAGGTCGTGGAGCGTGGAAAAGGAGACGGCGTGTACGTCACAACGGCCGGAATTGGTATCATCGAGGATTGGATGGAGATCCGGCCCGATAATGCCGCGGTAGGAGATGTGGTGATCGTAAGCGGACCGATCGGCGCACACGGCATTGCTGTCCTTTCGGTGCGCGAAGGGCTGGAATTCAGCACAACAATCCGGAGCGATACCGCTCCTCTCTATGACCTCGTCAGGACGATGGTTCGCGCCACCAGAGAAGTCTATGTCCTGCGTGATCCGACGCGGGGTGGCATAGCGACTGCTCTCAATGAAATCGCAAAAAGTTCGTCTGTCAACATCCTCCTGAACGAAGAGAGCATCCCCATTCCGCCCGAAGTGAACGCGGCGTGTGAAATTCTCGGTCTCGATCCGTTGTATGTTGCCAATGAAGGCGTTCTTCTTGCCTTTGTTCCAGGACGCGAAGCCGATGCTGTGCTTGCCGCCATGCACGCTCATCCTCTCGGCCGTCAAGCTGCAGTGATCGGGAGGGTTACCGACCGGCCTCCCGGCGTGGTCGCGATGAAGACCCGTGTCGGAGGAACCCGCATCGTCGACATGCTTTCAGGTGAACAGCTTCCCCGCATTTGCTGATCAAACAACATTCGCCATTCTGAATTCTCATGACCTCTCTCCCCCGCACCATTCCGGCTTTTTTCGAGTCGTGCGTCTCTCAGTACTCTTCAAATGTGTTGATCCTGGAGCACAAGGATGGGTCGTACCGGCCGTCAACATACCGCGACGTCCAAGCCCTCGTTTATTCGTGCGCCGCAGGTTTCCTGGACCTGGGGTTGGAAAAGGGAGACCGAGTCGGGCTGATCTCCGAGGGCCGCGCGGAATGGGTCACGGCGGAACTTGGTGTCCTGTATGCAGGCGGCGTCAGTGTTCCTCTCTCCGTCAAAATCGAAGAACTGCCAGACCTGAAGTTCCGGCTCGCTCATTCGGGGTGCCGAATGGTCATTGTGTCCGGAAATCAAGTGCATAAGATCCTGAAGGTTCGCAAAGACCTTCCCGACCTCGAAACCGTGATCTTGCTCGATCAAAATGGCCCTCTTGCATCCGACGAGATCACCTTCAACAGTCTGATTTCACAGGGACAAGGCTATTTGAAGACTCATCACCGGACGTGGGAAGAACGGTGGAACTCAGTTCAGCCATCCGATTACGCCACGATCAGTTACACCTCTGGCACGACAGCCGACCCAAAAGGAATCATCCTCACGCATGCGAACTATACGTCGAACGTTGAGCAGTGCAATCGTCACCTTCCGCTTCCATCGCACTATTGCACGCTTCTGATTCTCCCCTGGGATCACGCATTTGCCCATACGGCGGGAGTATACCTCTTCATGAGCATTGGCGCCGCATTTGCATCCGTTCAGGCCGGCAAGACCGCCATGGAAACGCTTCGGAACATCCCCGTCAACCTGAAGGAAATCCGCCCGCATTTTTTGCTGAGCGTTCCCGCCCTGGCAAAGAACTTCCGCAAAAATATCGAAAAGGGAATAAGCGACAAGGGTGCCATGATCAAAAAGCTGTTCGATAGCGCGCTTGATATTGCCTATAAGTATTACGGGAACGGATGGAATGGAGGAAAGAAACTGGGCAAACCACTTCACCCGGTCTATCGACTGTGCGACGTTTTGATTTTCAGAAAGATCCGTCAATCATTTGGAGGCCGGCTTGAATTTTTCATCGGCGGAGCGGCGGTACTCGACACGGAGCTTCAGCAGTTCTTTAATGCTATCGGCATTCCGATGTATCAGGGCTACGGTTTGACCGAAGCGTCCCCCGTCATCTCAACGAACACACCCAACGCACACAAATTCGGATCGTCAGGGCGCATTCTGCCCGGAGTGGATGTGAAGATACGCGATGAGCAGGGCCGGGAGCTTCCGTCCGGTGAAAAAGGCGAGATTACGGTCAAAGGGGAAAACGTGATGACGGGATACTGGAAAAACGAACGCGCAACAAATGAAGTGCTAAAGAACAGATGGCTTCACACGGGGGATATTGGATATATTGACACGGACGGATTTCTGTTTGTCCTAGGCCGTGAGAAGAGTGTTTTGATATCGCACGATGGCGAAAAATACAGTCCCGAAGGGATCGAAGAAGCGATCCTTGCGCATTCCCCGTACATCGATCAAATCATGCTCTATAATAACCAGTCGCCCTACACGATCGCGCTGATTGTGCCCTCCCGGGAGGCGTTGCTGAGTGCTATCCGGAATAGACGATCCACCTGCCAGACAAACGAAGGTCAAGAGCATGCCCTCGGAGTCATTCAATCCGAATTGAACCGCTACCGCGAGTTTAACAAAACACATGGAATGTTCCCGGAACGATGGCTCCCTTCCGCAGCAGTGGTTGTTGGCGAATCGTTCACGGAACAAAATCGGATGTTGAATAGTACTCTCAAGATGGTCCGCGGAAAAATCACGGAATTCTACAAGACCCGCATCGACTACGCCTTCACGGTGGAGGGAAAAGACATTATGAATCATCAGAACAGGATGATAATTAGGCGCCTTGAAGAAACCTAAGTGGCTCTTCGTATTGCCGATTTTCAATTGTCAATTGAAAATTGAAATTTGACAATTTCTTCTCTCCCCGATTCTCCCGATATTCCCCGACGCCAACACTGTCCGGAGCTCCGGTATGTTTCTCAGAATCAACGTATTTCCTCAATTCGAAACTCGACATTCGAAATTCGAAATTGCCTTTCTTTTTTTCTTCTTACCCTCCTACACTCTCATAGCACAACCCGAGCCGCTTTCCCTTGTCAACCCCTTCGTCGGTACTGACGCCCACGGCCACACCTTCCCCGGGGCTACTGTCCCGTTCGGCATGGTCCAGCTCAGTCCCGACACCCGCGTTGAAGGTTGGGATGCCTGCGGCGGCTATCATTATTCCGACTCGACAATCCTCGGGTTCAGCCACACGCATTTGAGCGGAACCGGGATCCCGGATTACGGTGACATCCTCTTCCTCCCCACGATCGGAACGCCAGGATTGCGAACTCGTCAGGCATTTTCTCATTCAACCGAGAAGGCCTCACCGGGTTATTACAGCGTCATGCTCGATGACGACAATATCCTCGCCGAACTTACGGCGTCGGCCCGAGTCGGCGTCCATCGGTATATTTTCCCGACATCAGCGGAGGCAAACATTCTAATCGACCTCCGACACGGACTCGGTCCTGATGTTGTCACCGAATCCTGGCTTGAATTCACTTCGGACCGCGAGGTCACCGGCTTCCGTCGTTCGACAGGTTGGGCAAAGGACCAGCATGTCTATTTTGTCGCTCAGTTCTCGAAGCCATTTCATGATTTTGGTGATGTCGAAGCGCAGAAGAACAAACCGAAACGCCTCGAGGGAACCGATGTGCGGGGATTCGTCCGGTTCGCGACAATGGCGGGAGAACGGCTGGTCGTGAAGGTGGGCATTTCGTCCGTCGATATCGATGGAGCGCGGAACAATCTGCGTGAAGTTCCCCACTGGAACTTCGAACAGGCCCGGCAATCCGCAGAAGCGCTTTGGCAGAAGGAGCTTCGCAAGATCAAAGTCACCGGCGGAACGGAGGCTCAACAGCGAACATTCACCACCGCGCTCTACCACACAATGATCGCTCCGAATCTCGGGAGCGACCTTGATGGGCGCTACCGCGGAATGGACCACCGGATCAGGACCGCCGATGGCTATGACATGTATACCGTGTTCTCGCTCTGGGATACATTCCGCGCATTGCATCCGCTCCTGACCATTCTTGATCCCGCCAGAACGCGTAACTTCGTACGATCGATGCTGGCAAAGTACGACGAGGGCGGTGTTCTGCCTGTCTGGGAGCTTGCCTCCAATGAGACCTGGACAATGATCGGCTATCACAGCATTCCGGTCATTCTCGATGCCTACGTAAAAGGAATTCGAGGATTCGATGCGGAAAAAGCTTTCGCTGCAATGAAGCATAGCGCGATGCTCGATCATTTCGGACTGAAGCCATACCGCGAACACGGACTGATTCCGGGCGACAGGGACTCAGAATCGGTGTCGAGAACCCTCGAATATTCATACGATGATTGGTGCATCGCGGAGATGGCGAGGCTCATGGGAAGATCCGAAGATGCCCGGTTGTTTTCAGAGCGCGCCCAATACTACCGCAATATGTTCGATCCGGCCACGGGCTTCATGCGGCCAAAAATCAACGGGCACTGGGCCGATCCGTTCGATCCGACTTCCGTGAGCGTTCATTACACGGAAGCAAATGCATGGCAATATACATTCTTCGCACCTCATGATCCGGCGGGGCTGATCGAACTCATGGGAGGCAGGGACCGCTTCGAACAAAAACTCGACTCCCTTTTTTTTGGATCCCCGGAAATGACCGGCAGAAAGCAAGCGGACATAACCGGCGTCATCGGCAAGTATGCACAGGGCAATGAACCGAGCCACCATTTCGCCTATCTCTATAATTATACAAAGTCTCCCTGGAAGACTCAGAAGCTCACGCGCTTGATTCTGGACTCACTCTATAATAATAAGCCTGATGGACTTTGCGGAAATGATGACTGCGGACAAATGTCTGCCTGGTACGTTTTTAGCGCAATGGGGATCTACCCTGTAACACCGGGATCTCCGGGGTATCACATCACGGCACCCATCTTCGATCGCACAACCGTGCGGCTTGAAAACGGGAGGTCCTTTGTGATCGAAAAAAAAGGGCACGGAGCGTACGTGCGGAACCTGCTGATGGACGGTATATCCTTGTCAACCCCCCTGATTCAGCATGATGACATCCTCGACGGAAACACCATCCAAATTCAAACGACCGAATTACCGAAGTCAGATCTGAAACCAATCGCAGTCCGAAATCATCAATCCGCAATCCGCATTACAACAGCTCCCTACTTCGTTTCCACATCACGTTCCTTCAGAGATTCCCTCCGCGTGGAGATTCACAACACCACCCCGGGCGCCACTATCTTCTCCAGGTTGCAGACAAACGAATCGTTCAGGGAATACACCAGTCCCATCGTGATCAGAAACGGAGTGAAGATCCATGCTTATGCAGAAAAACCGGGATACCTCCGCAGCAAGGCGGTCGTGGCGGAGTTTGTCAAATCTTCGTTTGTCGGCACGGTTCGGCTGGAAACGCGTTACAGCCATCAGTACACCGGCGGCGGTGATCAGGCCCTGGTGGACAGAGTGCGCGGTGGTGCGGATTTTCGGCTCGGAGTATGGCAGGGATATGAAGGCGAGGACGTGATCGCTATTCTGGACCTCGGAAATGTGAAGAATATCGATTCGGTGAGATTGGGCTGTCTGCAAGATGAGAATTCATGGATCTTCTTTCCGGGGTTTGTGGAGTTTTCCTTTTCGAAGGACGGGATGTCATACTCGCGACCGATCATCGTCCGGAATGACGTTCCGCTCACCGCCACTGGCGGATTGCTCAAAGAGTTCGCTTCCAAGGGCGAACCCTCGCGGTTCGTGAAGGTTCGGGCGAAGAACATCGGCTTGTGTCCCCCGTGGCACAAAGGAGCGGGAGGAAAAGCGTGGGTGTTTGTAGATGAGATAGTTGTGGAATGAATGGGAGATGGGATAGGGCCATTTGAAAACCGGCAGTGTCATCCTGAGAGAACGTTCCTCAGTGAGCGAAGGATCTGAACAACATCGCCTAACGAGTGCCACGTGCGCACACATGCCAGCCGAGTAACGTTGTTTCATTCGCCCCTGACCATCGTATTTACGGAATCTGTAATCTGCGTCTGAATCAGTGAAATCAGTGAAAATCACACTCGAAATTGTTATAGCCGTGGTGGCAACCGCATTCTTGCCTTATTCCTGCCCTAGCCCCGAAATCGAGGCGGTGTGCGGTGGGCGGCTTCATCGTGCGTTCCCCCTCGAGGATTATCCAGAGAAGGGGTCCCTTTGGCGAAGCCATCCCTTCGGGACGGGAAAATTCCGGCACCATCTATATCTCGTTGGGCTTACTGTAGTTTGCCTTACGATTGCCTTGCGACCCCGAAATTTCGGCCGTGTGCGGTGGAACAAGAGGATCCCCGGCGATTACTTTCTCGATCTTGTCATGTAATGGACTGCTTGTCAATTCGAGAATGGTGCTTGTACCTTGGGCGTGCGTTAAATTTCGGAAGAAAGTTCTCTTTGCTACTTTCTCTTACGAAGAGAAAGTAGACATACGATCATGAATCATTGATACCGTACATTGGTTGGCAGTTTCGTCATCCCCTTACTGCCGCTCCGCCAATGCCAGTCGTATTCCTGGACCAATCGGCGCATCTCGTTGGGGCTTACTGTAGTTTGCCTTACGATTGTCCTGCGACCCCGAAATTTCGGCGGGGTGCGGCAGGGACAAGCGACACCGTAGGCCCAGAGACTAACCATTGAAAAAAAACATTATACTTGAGATTGTCGTCGACTCCCTCGTTTCCGCCCTCGCGGCTCAGGATGGCGGAGCCTACCGGCTTGAAGTATGCGTGAATCTTGCCGAAGGCGGATTGTTTCCCAGCGCAGGATTGATCAGTGAAATCCGCGAGCGTGTGACAATCCCGATTCACGTAATGATCCGTCCCAGGCCCGGCAACTTTGTTTACTCGGATACTGAATACGCGCTCATGAAAGACCAGATCCTGATTGCACGGGAGTCGGGAACTGATGGAGTTGTTTTTGGGATGTTGGACAAGAAGGGGGATGTCGATAAAAGGACGAAGGAACTTGTTGAAGTATCCTCACCATTGTCCGTCACCTTTCATCGCGCGTTTGATGAGGCGCGCAATCCGATGGAAGCGCTCGAGGCAATCATTGCGTCCGGTGCACACCGGTTATTAACGTCGGGTCAAAAAGGAACTGCCTGGGAGGGAAGGGAGCTGATTCGTGAACTTGGAAACAAGTCGGGGAAGAGAATCGGAATAATAGCAGGGGCGGGAATCGATCGGGAAAATGCGATGGAATTAGTAAAACTGACAGGCGTAAGAGAGATCCATCTTGCGCGAGCAGTGCGGAATTCAGGGGGGATTGTTGAAGCCGAACAGGTGCGGAAAATCCTCAATTGTCTGAACCCGGATTTATAGGATCCAAAGGATTTTTAGGATTGTCCCGCGATTTATTCATTGAACCATGATTAGATAATCGCGGTAAACTCTCCATTTTCAGAAATCCACATCTGCGTACGAATCAGCGTAAATCTGCGTTCACCCACAGCTTTTCTTCATCTTTTCCGCGAACTCCCTCGCCTGCACTCCATCAATAAACCGGTCGGATGAAATTTGTTTTTTGAAGAGAAAGAATTTTTTGAACCTCCGGACAATCCAAGCGTTCGGATCCATATCGAAATTCAGCAGTTCGATGTAGCATACACGCTTGCTTGAAATAATCGTTCTTGTATTCATAGCTCTAACATGCCGATTTTTGGGGGAAGAAGCTAATAAGGGTCGTTTTGTCGAACTAGGAATCACTCTCGGGTTAGTCACCTCCCGCGGTCCTCATCACCTTCACCGAACAGTTGTGTCATTTCCCTTTGCAGCCTATTGCCTTTTAAGCCAAGCAAGAGTAGCTTTCTGTCACAGTTTTCCCCCTCCGATACACTCCAATGGAGACTCCGAATGAGTCTTTCACCGGATCCACACCGACGAAGGTTCTCTCACTTCACAAAACATCAGGACTGAACAATGAGACGACAAATGGTCATGAGCGCACTCTTATGCCTTCTTGCGTCGGGCTGCTCACAGGAGCAAGGCCCGTCGAATCCCCTGCTTGTCAAGTACAGCACACCCTTTGAAACGCCTCCGTTTCACCTCACCAACAATGAGCACTTCATGCCGGCCTTTGTGAAAGGCATGGAGGCGCAGAAAGCTGAAATTGAATCCATCCTTGTCACATCTGAAGCCCCGACATTTCAAAACACGATTGAAGCCTTTGAGCGCACGGGCATTTTGCTAGACAGGGTTGCGAGCGTCTTCTACGGCCTCCAAGGTGCAAACACCAACGACGAGATTCAGAAAATCGCCAATGACGTTGCTCCGCTTCTGGCAAAACACGAAGACGACATCAATCTCAACGAGAAGCTCTTCAGCCGCGTCAAGTCAGTGTATGACCGGCGCGCCAGCCTCGGGCTGAACGCAGAGCAAACGAAGCTCCTGGATGATATGTACAAGAACTTCGTTCGCGGGGGAGCGAATCTTCCTCCGGACAAAAAAGAACGGTTCCGAACAATCAATGAAGAGCTCTCCCTCCTAGGGGTCAAGTTCGATGAGAACGTCCTGAAGGAGACGAACGCGTTCAGGATGGTGATCGAGAAACGGGAGGACCTCGACGGATTGCCGCAACGGGCGGTCGATGGAGCCGCAGAAGCAGCGAAGGAGGCGGGCCTGGAAGGAAAGTGGATGTTCACGGTGCGCAAGCCAAGCATGATCCCCTTCTTGCAGTATGCGAAGAACCGCCCATTGCGTGAAAAACTCTTGACAGCTTACATCATGCGCGGCGACCACAACGATACGCTGGACAACAAGACCACGATCGCCCGCATGGCCTCGTTGCGGGTCGAGCGGGCGCGTCTCCTTGGGTATAAGACACATGCGCACTTTGTGGAGGAGAAGAATATGTCCAAAACTCCGGCGGCCGTCTATGAGTTCTTGAACAAACTCTGGACACCGGCGCTGAAGAATGCCAAGAAGGAGCGCGATGAGATGCAGGAGCTCATTCGTCGCGAAGGCGGAACGTTCACCCTGATGCCGTGGGACTGGTGGTACTATGCCGAGAAGATCCGGAAGGCAAAATACGACCTCGACGAGAACGAGTTGCGCCCGTATTTTCTGCTCGACAATGTCCGCAAAGGCGCTTTCGAGGTCGCAAAACGGTTATATGGAATTGAGTTCGTCGAGCGCAACGATATTCCGAGATACTCCGACGAAGTCACCGTGTTCGAGGTGAAACGACAGGATGGTTCTCACGTCGGGATCCTCTACACCGACTACTTCCCGCGGGCGAATAAACAGGCGGGCGCATGGTGCGGCACTTTCCGTTCCCAGGAGCGCCGGGGCGATGTGATGGTCACACCGCTGGTAACAAACGTTGGCAACTTCTCCCGTCCAACGGGCGACAAGCCTGCATTATTGAGTCCCGAAGAGGCAATCACGCTGTTCCATGAGTTCGGCCATGCCCTGCACGCACTTCTGCAGAACCAAACCTACCGGACCCTTTCGGTCCCCGGAGATTTCGTTGAACTGCCGTCGCAGATCATGGAGAACTGGGCTTTTGACCCGGAAGTGTTGCGGCTCTACGCCCGCCACTACAACACCGGCGAGGTGATCCCCCAGGCACTCATCGACAAGATCAGGAACAGCGAAAAGTTCAACCAGGGATTTGAAACGGTAGAATATTTGGCGGCCTGTTTCCTCGACATGGACTGGCATTCGCTCAGCGCGCCACAGGACTTTGAGGCAAACGCATTCGAACGAGCATCGTTGAAGAAGATTGGACTCATTTCGGAAATTGTCGTTCGCTACCGCAGCCCATATTTTTCTCACATCTGGGGTGGCAGCGGGTACGACGCGGGATACTACTACTACATCTGGGCAGCGGTGCTTGATGCCGATGCATTCGAAGCGTTCAAGGAAAAGGGGGTGTTTGACCAGGCAACGGCGAAAGCGTTTCTCGAAAACGTCCTTGAAAAAGGGGCTACCAACGATGCGATGAAGCAGTACGAAGCATTCAGAGGACGGAAACCATCGATAGAGCCGTTGCTGAAGAGACGGGGTTTGCTTTGAGCGAACGAGAAGCGGACTCAAGAAACAACCGTAATCGGCAGAAACAAGCCCGGGCATAGAAAAAACAAACCCCCAAGACATCGGGGGTTCTGTTCATCGCTTCCTGCACCGCACTCTTCTAACGTCTGCTCCCTGCGGTGATCTCGTACTCCTTCGGCGGCTCAGCACCGAGCAGGCATTTCACAAAATAGTCTCAGCGACGGCGCATCATGTAGTACGCTTGGCTCCCGTACCCGTGACGCTGGCTTGGAAATACGATGAGGTCAAAATCCTTGTTTGCCTTGATCAGCTCCTCAACAACCAGCAGTGTGTTGTAAGGCGGCACGTTGTCGTCAAGCATCCCGTGTGCAAGCAGCAGACGCCCTTTGAGGTTTTTTGCCATGGTCTGATTAGCTTCGACATCGTAGTTGTCCTTTCCGGCAGCGATCGCTAGAACAGCCATAATGGTGCCCAGCCCCGAAAAGCTGAGGTCAATAATGGTGACGAGTCCGGTCAGCACAAGCCAGGCGGCGAGACACAGCACTCCGAGGTTTTTGTTAGGTTTCATTTTTTGGTGCCCTCCGTGTGTTGGGTGATTTTTCCTCGGCGCATCACAAGACCTCCCAGTGCGCGCCACTTGGTAAGACTTCTCTGAGTGAAAAATCCACTTCTTTGGAATTCATTCGCAGCTCAGTATCGAGATTCGTTCCTGACATGCGGAGCGGGAAGTGACTTTGCCCACAGACTCACTCTCCGGTTTTTCGTACTTTTCAAGATCACTTTTTGGGAGGACCTATGAGCTCGAAATCCTTTGTCTTGTGCCTTGTTGCCGCTCTCTTTGTTGTGTTTACGGGATGTGAGAAGACCGAGAACCCTGTGGATTCGGGATCGGTAGGGACGTATGTCGGAACCTTCTTCAGCCATTCCGATACATCGGCCGGTCTGGTGATGATCACAATCCAGTCTTCGGGAAGTGTCAGCGGCTCAGCGTTTATGTGGAATGATACGCTCGAGTCGGTGTCGATCACGGGAACGATCGCCAACAACGCTTTCACAGGAACTGCGTCCGACGGCTCTCCAATCGTTGGGACGCTGAGCGGCACCACATTCACAGGAAGCGTGAATAGTGGCGATGCAGTCTTCACACTGAACATGGTGTCCGGAACACCGACCCTGCTGAAGTACTACGGCACGTTCACAAGCACGAGCGGGCCGAGTGAATCGGGCAACCTGTTCATCTGCACCGCCGCAACCACCATGTGGGGAGTCGTCCTGAATCCCGCCAACCCCGGCGAAGAAAGTCATCTGGTGGGAACGGTCACCGGAACCACCATCAGCGCGCGCGACGCCGAGAATCCCGTCACCGAGGTGGCGACAGGCACGCTGAGCGGCAACACCTGGACCGGCACGTACACGGGCGACCAGAGCAGCGGCACGTGGAGTGTGACGCTGGTGCCGTAAAGACAGCGAGAAGTGAGATGTGAGAAGTGAGAAGTTAAAGGAAGGTTCTTGATCGAGCCAAAAGGAAAGAAGCCAACCCGGCTCCGAGTTGGCCTTTCCAATCAATTGCCCAATTACCGACTTACCAAATTACTCAATCTTTTTTGTGCCCCCAACGACCCTTCGACTTCGCTCAGGGTCGAACTCGTGTTCCACAAACAGCAAAGCCAACCCATTCTGAGCTGGCTTTTCAATCCGCACTCCGCATTCGACAATTCGCAATCTCCTTGTGCCCCCAACGAGATTCGAACTCGTGTACCGAGCTTGAAAAGCTCGTGTCCTAGGCCTCTAGACGATGGGGGCGAAATATTGAAGATTGGAGATTTAAGATCGTAGATTGAAGATCGAACCAGAACTACCGTAATCCTCGCGACGTAATCAGGGATGACGTGAAAATTGCAGTTAATTCATCGGCTTCCTTATGAAGTTCCACCCACTCTGACCCTGACACCAGTTCACTCTCAGTCAATACTTCAATCCAATATGCCGATTCATCTGCCTCTTCTTGAACTATTTGCAGTTTCGAATTAAACTCTGCCTTTGATCTGGCACGGCATGAAGCCCGATAATTCGCTCCGACAGAAGTACCTGCCCCAACAAGTTGATCTGTGATTCTTCTCCCAACAGCATTCTGCGGAATTGTTTTGGCCATTCGGATAACCCAAATGGCAAACCTCTTCGTCCGCCGCTTCAATTCTTCAGCATCCATCACACCCCCCAAGTATGTCAGATTTTAGATTTCAGATTTCAGATTTTATCGTTAATCCTCTATCCCAATGACCCCCAAGTCAGATTCTGGATTTTTGTCGTAAATTCTTCCATCTACAATCTATCAAGTCAGATTTCTGCATTCTTGTCGCCAATTCTTCCATCTACAATCTACCATCTGCCATGTTTCGGGGTCCCTTCTCTGATTAACCTCTGAAAGGGAGAACCCACGACCATAGGGCGCAACCTCTTTAGCGCCAATCTTCCATCTACAATCTAAAATCTGAAATCTGAAATGCTTAGGGTGTCCAGTGGGATTTCCCCTTTCAATGATCAACCTCAGAAGGGGTCCCTTCTCTGATTAAGCTCTGAAAGGGAGAACCCACGACCACCAGGGCGCAACCTCTTTAGCGCCAATCTTCCATCTACAATCTAAAATCTGAAATCTGAAATGCTTAGGGTGTCCAGTGGGATTTGAACCCACGACCTCCAGGGCCACAACCTGGCGTTCTAACCAACTGAACTATGGACACCGTGAAGTAATTGCGAATTGCCGATTTCGGATTGTCTAATTTCAAAACAAATTGGGACAAAAAATGCCTGTGGGGCGCACAGGCTTTTAAAAAATACGAAAGCTTCGGAAGAAAGGCAAGACGTATGAAACAGCTTGAATTTGTGGACATTCCAAAAGAAGGTATGTGTATAAGCTGATTGCAGACCGCGTCGCGATTACGCGGACGATCGTATTGGTGAGGCAATAGGGCGGCGAGTTGTAACGTTTTGTTCCAATCTACTTCAGCAACAACAACTTCTTCGTCTGCACAAACGCTCCAGCCTCCAATCTATAATAGTACATGGTACAGCGGAGGTGTTAGCCATGCCTACCCTATTCAAGCGCTCCAACGGAATCCTCTACTACATCCAAACTGATGATGCTGGAAAACGTCGATGGATTAGCACCGATCAAAGAACACGGCAACTCGCCAACACGTTCGTGCTCCAACGTCAGAACAAACAAGCGTTCAATATTCAAGGCTTCCGATTAGAATCGTTTATTAAAGAATTCATTTCGTATGCATCTTCAATCTATTCAGCGGAGACAGTGGGAGGTTTGAAAAAACAGAGAAAGAAGTGAACACAACCACTAGAACAATAATCGTAAGATTTACTGTAGTCCTACACGAAGGGACGCCACGGGTTAGTTCCCAACCGATAGGGGGTGCCTTGCCTCAACCGATGCTGGCGATTATTCTCACCGTCTTCCACCATTCTCGAATCTGATCTAAGATTCATTTCCCCTCTAAATAAGACTTGACTTCATATCGGGAATTAGGTAGTATTAAACCG
>JBBDYD010000180.1:0-9058 GCA_040901865.1 Bacteroidota bacterium
CTTGTGGAATTGATGAAGCAGGTGCGGAGTTGCTGAAAATGGCCATGACGAAGCTTGGACTCTCGGCTCGCGCATATGATCGCATATTGAAAGTGTCGAGAACAATTGCAGACCTTGCAGCGAGTGAGCAGATACGGACAGAACATTTGAGCGAGGCCATACAGTACCGCAGTTTGGACAGAAACTTCTACGGTGTTTGAACATTGAGATGGATGCTTGGAACGTTTGGATTGTCCTGGCGTGGGCCGCGCGGAAAACGGAAGAAGATATTTGAACCCCAAGCGCCACGCTCCAAGAGAACACCCAACCATGACAACATCGGAAGCGGACATGTCCGTCCACAGTGACGGAAAGAGACTCTGGTTCTCTCGACTGATCGCCGGATTGATCCCTATCGTCGGTATAGTCACCGTTTCCTCCGCTCAATTCAAGAGCGTCGGTCATACATCGTTCCTGACCGAAAACGGCGCTCGGACGTATTTGACGGCCACCGAAACTACGCCGACACGTTCCCCCTCGGCCGAAAGGTATTGGATTGCAGCGGCAGAGGTGATTGGATCGGACGTAGCATCTTGGGCTTATTTCCGCTATATCCGCGGGGACTATTGGGCACGCATCGACATCCACTTGATCCCATACACTGAATGGCGCGAAGAGCGAGGAATTCGTGGGCCTCATGAACGTCGGAACACATTATCGGCTGAACGACGTGACGGTGCTTGGATTGGACTTTCTGCTTTACGACCGGCAGGGAGACTATCAACAGCTCCCCACCATCACGGATTCCAACTCGGTCGTACGGCTGTACGCAAGATTTCTGATAAGTTGACCACTTGTCCAACGATTCTGCAAGAAGAAGACAGCCTTTCGTGTCCTTCCCCTCACAATTGCGAGAGTTCTTGACGATGGGCGATTCCTATTGTACCTTCTCTTATGAAGAATCTTGATATATTGTTAGTCGATGACGAAGCCGGCCAACGCAATGTTCTTGCCGGCTACCTTCGGAAGAAGCAGTGCGTCGTTCGGGAGGCATCGTCAGCGGAAGAGGCGCTCAAAGTGGTCAAATCCTTCAGTTGCGACGTCGTGTTGACCGACTTCAAAATGCCCGGACGTACGGGGTTTGAGCTTATCACGGATATTCGCTCGATGAGGCCCGAGACGACCGTTGTGATGATGACGGCGTTTGGGACCATCGAGGGGGCTGTAGCCGCCATGCGCGAGGGGGCTTACGATTATCTTACAAAACCGATCGACCTCCAGGAGCTCGACCTTCTTCTTCAGCGCGTACGGGAGCGTCAACTCCTGATTTCGGAGAATCAGCTTCTCCGCGAGCAGCTTGCGGAACGATATTCGTTCAGCGGCATCGTGTCAAAATCGGCTTCAATGGAAAGGATCCTCAACACCGCAGGCCGTGTGGCGCAGTCAAGCGCTCCCGTTCTGATAAGGGGGGAGAGTGGAACCGGCAAGGAGCTTGTTGCCAGAGCAATCCACTATAACAGTCCGCAAAAGAACAAACCTTTCGTTGCTGTCAATTGTGCCGCGTTGAATGAAAACTTGCTCGAGAGCGAATTGTTCGGCCACGAAAAGGGGGCCTTTACGGGCGCCGACAGGCAGCATATCGGACGTTTCGAAGCGGCCGACGGCGGAACAATTTTCCTGGATGAAATCGGCGACATTCCCGCTTCGACTCAGGTTCGACTTTTGCGTGTACTTCAGGAGCGCCAATTCGAACGTGTCGGCGGCACGGAAACAATCCAGGTCAGCGTTCGTGTGATCGCCGCAACGAACAAAAACCTGGAAAAGCTCATCGAAGAAACCCGCTTTCGCGAAGATCTGTACTACAGGCTGAATGTCGTTTCGATCACTATTCCCCCTTTGCGCGAGCGACGCGATGATGTCGCCCCCCTCCTTGAGTACGCGC
This sequence comes from Bacteroidota bacterium, assembly GCA_040901865.1. GTDB lineage: Bacteria > Bacteroidota > Ignavibacteria > UBA10030 > UBA10030 > JBBDYD01. Next base: position 1,922 of record JBBDYD010000180.1, read on the forward strand.
TGAAACGCTACTCTCAGGAAAACAAACGAACGATCGACTTCACAAAAGAGGCGTGGAATTTTTTACTCCGGTACGACTACCCGGGAAACGTCCGCGAGCTTGAGAACATCGTGCAACGGTCTGTCATTCTTTCACGCGGAACACACATCAGAACCGACGACCTTCCCAGGGAGATCCAAAACCTCACACCTGAAGGCAACGTCTCACAATCGGAAAGCCCCCTCTCTCTTCCCGAACAGGTTGAACGGCTCGAGAAAAGCCTTGTCCTCGATACTCTTCGGGCGGTTGGAGGAAATCAATCGAAGGCAGCGGATAAGCTCGGTATTTCCGAAAGAAACCTCCGATACCGGCTTACGAAATGGGGGCTTAAGTAGATTCGTTTTCCTCGCGCCCTTCTGCCCTGTTCATGATCTTCACGTAGTTTCTTTCTTTTCCCAACCTCTTCGACAATACTGCCGAACCATTTCGACAAAAACGTCGAACCTCAATACTCGATCCTTCGAAATCACTCAAACTCCCCCAATTCCTCCGTGGCACGAGGCTTGCATTTCTTTGGACATAGCTCAACGAGTTCAAGACTCTTCAAACAACATTTTCAACGGAGGTTACACCATGAAACAAACGACGATTGCTGCAGCGGTTCTTCTCGCGATCGGATTGTTCCTCACGTCGGAAGCCTCAGCTCAGGGAAAAGTTCAAACCCAGGCTAAGCTGCAGGCGAAGGTTCAAACGAGTCCACTTTTTGTGGATGCGGACGGAGACGGAATCTGCGATAACTTCGGCTCGAAACTCGGGCAGGGTAAAGGGAAGATGGGTACCATGCGCGGGAGAGGATACGGTCCCGGTGACGGCACAGGAAACAAGGGTGTCGGCCCGCAGGACGGAACGGGCTTTGGCGCCGGAAACGGCCAGGGCACGGGAGTCTGCGACGGAACGGGCCCGAAAGGCCGCGGAGGCCGCAAGTAACATCAATCGGTCAATGCCGGGATCTGCCTCTGCGGATTCCGGCAGGACTGACTCTAAAGGGATCATGAAACACAAAATCAAATACCGAAGGTCCAACGCAGAATGCAGAAGTGTGATAAACCCTTCCACATTCGTTCCCACGTGCGCGGAAACTCGGTATTCGACATTGAATATCGCTTCTGAGCACTCAGGCCTGAAACTAATCACTCTGGTGGTCATGCTCATTCTCTCCTCAAACCTCTCCTATAGCCAGGACTCGCTCAAGACAAAGCAATCTCGCGCGTCGTCTCCGTCACAATTCATTGACAAGAATGCAAACGGAATTGACGATCGGTCCGAGGGACTCAGGAAACGAAAAGGTATGGACAGGTTCGTGGACAAAGACGGGGATGGAATAGCCGATGACCGCGCCCGCGGGATGGGTTTCAAGCGCGGTGCAGGTACAGCAACATCTCCCCCGGACGGATTCGCTCCGGGAGGGAAAAGACATCGAGGTGGAAAACAATGATACGAAGAAACGTTTTTAAAGCAATTCTTTTTAACGCCGTCCTCGCATTTGCTCTTCAGGCACAGTTCACTGTGTCGACGGACTTCACTGCCATGTATGACGACAACATCAATAACAGCTCATATCGGGTTGAGGATCGGATAGGCCAGTTGTCCATGATAGCCGGATATGAGTGGGGCAAAGAGAACACGGCGACACAGATTGCTTATACCGGTAGTCTCAGCTATTTTACCCGCGTCCTTGACCGCACATTTCATTATCACACTCTTGGACTCACACAGTCAAGGCTTCTCGGGCAGGATGCCGCAACAGACCTCTCTCTCGGGGCGGCTTACAGTTTCCGGATCAACCGGGAATACTACACCTTCTACGATCACAGTCAATTTTCGCTTTTCGGCAATCTGAAATTCAACATTACGGACGAGGTCACGGGAAAAACAGGATATACGTTTCGCGCTCTTGCTTTCTCCCAGCTGCCGGACTTCAATTACACCGAGCATAGTGGATTCGCCCAGATTTCATTTTCTCTCCCGACCAAAACATCGGTCATTTTCGAGGGGAACCTCGGCTTCAAGGTCTATGAAAGCGCCAATTTCGATTCGGCAAATTCAGGCGGCGTTATGATGGGAGCCGGGAGAAATCGGGTGGCCGCTTCGACCCCGACGGTGACTCAACTCATTGGGATCCTTCGAATCGGCCAGTCAATTACGGAGATGACCGGGCTTAGCCTTACGGCCACCTATCTGGGCAACATCCAGAAGGAAAGCCGCTATCTTTCATCATCGTACGGAACCATCTCGGACGATGAGATTTTCGATGACCATTACGCATATGAGGGGCCGCACGGGAGCATCATGCTCTCTCATCTCGTCAACGAGAACCTCATTCTCAGGATAGCAGGGGGCATTCAGGCCAAGCTGTATTCCGACAGGCCGGCCTTCGACCTTGCGGGTACGCAGATTGCGGACCAACGTAAAGACACTCGTCGCTATCTGACTCTTCTCGCCCAGTTGTATGTCGAGACGCTGGACGTTACTGTGAGCGGACAGTATGACTATATCTCCAATTCCTCCAACGATGAGTATTACCGCTATGCCAACAATGCGATGACTGTGACGTTTTCTCTCCCGTTTTAGAGTATTTGCCCGCAGGTCGATGAGCCTCGTCGACCTGCCTTACACAAAACCGCCAATTGTTTGACCCATTTTGAGCACCTTTCCTGTTTTCCCTGCATCAAACCAATAGCATCCTACTTTCTCTAACTGCAGGAATCCATGCGCTTCGCACGCCTCATTCAGCCGCGTTATCTCATTGCCATTGCACTGGCGGTCGGCATCATCATGGTCGCGTCCGCTCTCGTCGAACTCCAGCAGAGCAGGGATGAGCTTCTCCATTTAATGGAAGAAGAGGCGAGTTCGCTTGTGGAGACCATCGACGGAGGAAGTGTCAACGTCCTCCTTGCAATGGACCTGGTCGAAGACCTGGTGTATGAACGCCTCCTCGACAACGCCCGAGCACTTGCATGGCTGGACAGCAGCTCGACTCTGACCAAGTCCGATCTTGTCCGGTTTGGAGAAAGAAATAATCTCTACCGCATCAACATCTTCAACACAAAAGGAAAAAAAGTCCTTAGCAATCACACCGAGCAACCAAATCATGCGCGTCAGGACCAGAGGGAGCGGACCAACATTCTCGCTCCTATTCTCAGCGGAAAGATTGAGCATCTTGTCATCGGTTTGAAAGAAGCCCCGATCGGAAACGAATTCCGTTACGCAGTCGCCGTAAGGCGAGCCAGAGCATCCGGAGGAGCCATTGTTGTGAATCTGAATGCCGAACAGTTCCTTCAGTTCCGAAGGAAAATCGGAATCGGGAAGCTTCTTCGGGATCTCGGCAACAACAGCGGCATTGAATACGTCGTCCTCCAGGATGAGAGCGGCATTATCGCCGCAGGCGGATCTGTGGAAGAAATGACGACAATCGAGGACGATCAGTTTCTTCAGGATGCAATCTCCCGCGACACTCTGATATCCCGCATCAGCCTCTTTCAGCAGCACAGGGTTTTTGAAGTGGTGAAGCCCCTCAAGGTTGAGAATGAACTGATCGGCGTGTACCGCATCGGCGTATCGATGGATGAGCTCGAAGCGACCGAGGCGCGAATGCAAAGACGCGTGTGGATCATGTCTTTCGTTCTTGTCGTTATTGCCGTCCTTGTGGTCGCAGGGATTGTAGCAGCACAGAATTATCGCGTGGTCAACCAGAACTATGTTGCTATGCAGGGCCTCACGGGCAATATCCTTGAATCCATGCGGGATGCCGTTGTCACCGTCGATCATCAGGAGAAGATCACGATCTTTAACAACCAGTCCGAAGAATTGTTAGGACTCAAGGAATCAGTCGTTGCTGGCAAGAGGATTGGAGATCTCAGCGGAGAGGCGCGATCGTGTCTTATAGAAATATTCAGAGGCGATGAAATCCAGCGGGAACTGGTTTTCCGATGCGCAGACGGCCAAATGAAGACTCTTTCAGTCTCAGTTTCAGACACCGGGACAACCGGAGATGCTGGAGAACGGCGAACGGCGGTTATCCGGGACCTTACAGAAACGCGAAGACTGGAGCTGGCGATGCAGCGGAAAGAGAAGCTCAGCGCCATGGGAGAACTCGCGTCGGGCATCGCCCACGAGATTCGCAATCCGCTCAACGCGATATCCATGATTGCCCAGCGTTTCGGAAGGGAATTCGTTCCCAAGGAAGGTCAGGCAGAGTATAAAGATCTCACTACGGTGCTTCGGTCCGAGACAGACCGTGTCAATTCGATCATACAGAATTTTCTGCGATTCGCACGTCCACCCCAGCCAATGTTTCGATCTGTTTCCCTCGATGAACTCGTCCGGCCGATTGTCACGCTTTTTCGAGGTCAGGCCGAGGAAAAAGGCGTGGAGCTGAAACACACCATTGATTCCGAAAGCACGCTGACAGTCGATCCGCAACTCCTGACTCAGGCGCTCTTGAACATTCTTCAGAATGCTCTTGATGCCACTCCGGCCGGGGGCTCCATCTCTCTGACGGCAAAGAACGAAAACGACCGGATTCGAATTGATGTCAGGGATACGGGAGAAGGAATTCCGCCGGAGCGGATCAGTCAGATCTTCAACCTCTATTTCACGACAAAAGCCACAGGAACAGGAATGGGTTTAGCGGTCACGCAGCAGGTTGTGGCGCAACACGGGGGGAACATCGACGTGCAAAGTGAGGTAGGAAAGGGAACAATATTCTCGCTTATGCTTCCCCTCATTCGCCCTCCTTACATGAACTCGCCATCGGCTGAAGGAGCTTCTTCGCGCTGAATATCATTTCAGGCGCTGAAGGTCCCGAACCAGCATAAGAAGATCTGCAACCGATTCGTCGAGCTTGCCGCTGACAGCCTCATCGACTTCCCCGTATCCCTTCAGTTTTTGCGAGAACGAGTCCTCAAGAAGTATCCACATGTGAGTGACCTTTGTATCAACCATCTGTTGTTCGGAGTGCGATTCTCCTGTCAGCTTGAAATCCCGAACAAATGTTGCCAATCTGTGGCGCACTTCAGCAACCTTCTGAAGAATCTCCATTCGCTGTTCGTTAGAGTACGAACTTTCGATGCGATGCGGCATATGATCGAATTATCAAGGTTGCACGAACGATCGCGGATTTGGGTAATGCCGAATCGATCAGATCTAACCACCTGAGCGAAGCAATTCAGTACCGGAGTCTTGACAGAAATTTCTATTCCGTCTGATCCTGGAACGTTCCTATTTTCCCACCTGTATGCGGCCGAGTTGTTCCTCCCGGGATATTTCCGTACTATACAGCGCACACCTGATGTTGCAGGAATGGCCGGTTGCTAAATCCACAGGAAGATTCCTCCAATTCGCGGGAAACTATGAAGAAAACACCTATACCGCACACATTTCACATACCGGTGATGGGAACTGGTTTCAGCGTTGATACCCCCGCCAAAGTCGCTCAGTACGGAATATCCTCCGTCATCTCCATCGTTGATGATATGCTCATCGAAAAAATGAGGGAACGCTATTGCAAGGAATGCGAGGTTCCGTTTGTGCCGATCACCGAGGAAGAGGATGATTTCCGGGCCCGAAGAATCACATCGTACCTCAATCTGATAGATGAAACCGTAAAGACACGCTTCGAACGGCTCAAAAAGTCGATCCTTGAAAAAGGTGGGGAATTTCAGAAGTACATCGACATGCTGCCCGATCTTTCTGACCTGAAAAGAAAATTTACAGACTTTGTTCAGAATAACACAATCAGGGAAGACCTGGAGAAATGGGCGAATGAGCATTTGCGCCCCGGGAGTATCGACGTCAATATCATGACCAAATTGGACAAGCAGATGTATCGGGACGAAAAGCTGCTGCCCGTGGAGCATAACGCCGCTCACGCGGCGCTACGCGGATTTGCGGAGAGCGTACTGGAATCGTCTTTGGTGCTGTCCGCCGGAATGAATCCGCGTCTGTACAGCTATATCGCGCGATTCGATGATTTTTTCCCCAATCAGAATGGCGTACTCAAGAAGAAGATCGTCATCAAAGTGAGCGATTTTCGATCAGCCAGGATCCAGGGCCAGTTTCTGGCAAAGAAAGGTCTTTGGGTTTCGGAGTATCGGGTCGAATCGGGGCTGAACTGCGGCGGACACGCGTTTGCAACGGATGGGCTTTTGATGGGCCCCATTTTGGAGGAATTCAAAAACAACAGGGTGCAGCTCATCGAATCGATGCATGAAACCCTCCTGGAAGCCCTCCGGAAGCAGGGGCGTCCGGTTCCTGAAGGTCCGCTCCCGTTGAAGATTACCGCTCAGGGCGGCGTAGGCACGGCCGAAGAGCATCAGTTCCTTCTGGATCACTATGCACTGGACTCGGTCGGCTGGGCGACACCGTTCCTTCTTGTTCCTGAGGTTACCAATGTTGACGTGCAGACAAGGGAAAGACTCGCTGGTGCCACAGAGAAAGACGTTGTTCTCAGCCACAGTTCCCCCCTCGGTGTTCCCTTTTACGCCCTTAAGGGAACTTCAAAGGAGGTTGAACGGCAGACACTCATAGACGGAGGAAGGCCCGGAAGTTCCTGTCCAAAGAAGTATCTTGAATTCAATACTGAGTTCACAGAGCATCCAATTTGTGTTGCCTCGAGGCAGTATCAAAATCTAAAGATCAAGGAACTGGACAAACTGGGGCTATCACGAAAGGACTATAGGCGTCAGTTCGACCAGATTGTGGAAAAATCATGTCTTTGCGCGGGATTGGGGGCGGGAGCGCTGGTCATCAATGGGATCGATAGAAAACAGCAGGGTGGGGACGGCGTGTTGGTATGCCCCGGCCCGAATATCGCATACTTCTCGGAGATTGTTTCTTTGAAAACCATGGTGGATCACATCTACGGGAGAGTGAATCTCATCCGGAAATCGGACCGTCCACATATGTTTATCAAAGAGCTCGAGCTTTATGTGAACTATCTGAAGGATCAGGTTCGAGAGTCGGTGAAGCCTTTGGATGACAAACAGCGAAAGTTCCTCAAGGATTTCCGGGACAACCTCAGTGACGGAATAAAATACTATCAGGATTTGTTTTCGCGGACCGAGGAACGATGGGCGGGAACGTGTCAGCGTCTGCACG
>JBBDYD010000180.1:9158-13802 GCA_040901865.1 Bacteroidota bacterium
AAAACCCGGCTCGGATGGGACAGCGAAAGCATCCGGATCGTCGAAGTTGCACAAATGCTGGAACAAGCGGGTGTGAAGGCGCTGACAGTCCATTGCAGAACACGAGCTCAGGGTCATAAAGGTGACGCGGATTTTTCCTGGATTCACAAAATCAAAGCGGCTGTGAAAATTCCAATCCTGATCAACGGAAGCATCGAAACGCCCGAAAGAATCAATGAACTGTTTGCTGAAACCGACTGTGATGGTATCATGATTGGCCGTGGGGCTATCGACAACCCCTGGATTTTCCAGCAGGCGAAACACTTCCTGCAGACCGGTTCCCGCGCCCCTGAACGTACTGTTTCGGATCGATTCGATGTACTCCTCGAACACCTGAGACTCTCCGTCGAATTCAAAGGAGAACGCAAGGGTGTCATCGAGTTCCGAAAACACTACAGCGGGTATTTCAAGGGATTGCCGCATTCCGCCAAAGTCCGGCAGGACCTGATGCAGTTTCTCGAATTCGCACCCGTCCGTGACCGCATTCTCTCCTACGCAGAGTTCCTCGCAGTAAACCCTTCCGCTGAGCTCCTCGAATCTCAGCCGTCCCATGGATAGAAAAAGGGTGTCGGAGATCCTCGAAGAGATGGGGACCATCCTTGAACTCCAGGGCGCCAATCCGTTTCGAACAAGAGCCTTCCATAATGGAGCAATCATCGTGGGTGGAATTACGGAGGATCTGAAACAACTCATTGCCGAGGAACGCCTGACGGACATCGATGGCATCGGCAAAGGTCTCGCGGGAATCATCAAGGAGTTGGTGGAAACCGGCAATTCGGGTGAATATCAGGAATTGCGCTATTCACTGCCTCCCGGCCTCCTGGAGATTGTGAAGATTCCCGGATTGGGGCCGAAGCGTGTTCGTATTCTCTACGAACGGCTCGGCATCGAATCTGTCCCTGATCTCAAAGCCGCGGCAGAACAGCACAGGCTTTCAGAAGTTGAAGGCTTCGGAGAAAAGACTGAGGCAAATATCCTGAAAGGGATCGAACGTCTTTCGAAAACATCCGACAAGCATTACATCCACAAAGCTCTCCGGGCAGCTGATGAGATTCTGCAGATGCTGAGAAAGCGGTCGGATGTCGGCCGATGTGAGATTGCTGGAAGTCTTCGAAGGCGAAAAGAAGTGATCGGAGACATCGATATCGTTGTCAGTGCCGCCAAGTCAGCCCGGGAAGGTATCATGTCCGCGTTTGTGGAGAAAGCGGAACGGATTATCGGCCAGGGAGACACGAAATCGAGCATTGTATTGGGCGGCGGAATTAATTGCGACCTTCGAATTGTGGAAGAATCCGAATTTCCTTTTGCGCTGAATTACTTCACAGGTTCCAAGGAACACAATGTGGAAATGCGCTCGCTTGCAAGAACAAAAGGATGGAGCCTGAACGAGTATGCATTTTCCCCGCTTGAGGAGAACGGCAAAGCGAAGAAGGCGCCCAGATGCAAAGATGAGGCTGAGCTTTATGCCTTTCTTGGACTGAAATACATTCCGCCCGAGCTGCGCGAGAACCAGGGAGAATTTGACGCGGCGCGGAATGACACACTGCCGAACCTCATTGAGATGAAAGACCTTCAGGGCACGTTTCACTGCCACACAACGTACAGTGACGGCTCGAACACGTTGGAAGAGATGTCTGCCTCAGCGAGGGCAAAAGGGTGGAAATATTGGGGGGTGTCGGATCACAGCAGGGCTGCAGTGTATGCCGGCGGAATGACGGCGCAAAAGGCAAAAGCCCAGTTAAAGGAAATTGACCGGCTGATTGCTGTTCCGAATGCTGTGAGGATTTTCAAAGGAATCGAGGTCGACATTCTGGGCGACGGCTCACTCGACTTCCCCGATAGTCTACTTGCCAATTATGAATTTGTGATTGCTTCCATTCACAGCAAGTTCAACATGACGGAGGCAGAAGGGACAAAACGTCTCGTGAAGGCCATCAAGAATAAGCATGTGACGATGATTGGCCATCCAACCGGCCGATTGCTATTATCAAGAGATGGCTATCCGGTCAACATGAACGAGGTAATTCAGGCAGCGGCGGACTATGGCAAGGTTCTTGAAATCAATGCGCACCCGTACAGACTCGATCTGGATTGGCGGTTTGTTCGGGTTGCCCGCGAAAAAGGAGTGATCATTGCCATTAATCCGGATGCCCACAACGCCGATGGCCTTGACGACGTGCAATATGGGGTCGGGGTGGCAAGAAAAGGGTGGCTGGAGAAGAAGAATGTGCTGAATGCGTGGACCATCCAAAAAGTGGAAGCGTTTTTCAGGAAAGACAAATGAGCGTTTATACAGCCTTGAAATTTGAGATGCCGGTGGTTGCCTATTCGGCCCTGCACCAGGTGCGAAAAGGGATCACTCCGGAGGTGTATATCCAAACCATGAAGGACTTTCACCGTCTGCTCCGTGAAGAGATGGCAAATGTGAATACTGCATGGCATGGATTCCGGAATGACGCGATTGCACGAACACTGCAGTCGGTACGCGGACTGCTTCTCGAATATCTGAACACTCCCCTCAAATCTGACAGTGAGGCAATTCAGAAAATCCTCCGTGAGCGCATCGAAGAATATTCACGCAATGTTTTTCCGGACAAGCCTCTCGGCATGATTCTGACTACTGAGGGAAGAGTGATCTACCTGCCTCAAGGTACATCCAGGACACTCGCGCTCTCCGGCAAGAAATACCTGTCGGAACTTGGGTTCGGTATTGGCCGACCGCATCGCGAGATATTTGAATCGGTCTTTCTTGTGGAAGGCGGAATGAACCTCGATATCATCGAGCATATCGTCCGCGATCGGATTGGCATTTACACTCCCGTCCATGGAAAGTACATCGGGGAGTTTGATTCGTATGCCTATAGTGCCCACAATCTTGTGGCTCTGGAAGGGGAATTGGGGCCTGCGAATACCGAACATGAGATGGCTGTCTTCTTCTCAAAAGGCGGCGTAACGTATGATGTGTTCCGGTCGGCATTAAAGTCGAAACTCGGCGCTGTTGTTGATCGGCACAAACTTCGTCACAGCTCGTTGTGGCAGAGGAAACTCGGGCTCGGATCGGGCCGCGAGTTTGTGCTCCGCTTGCAGGGCAATAACTCAGCAGTGCTGGCAGAAGCGATCGGGGCCTTGTATGGCTCGACCGATGCCCCTTTTCTCAAGGACGCCCTTGCAGCCGGGCATCTTTTGTGCAAGGAGTTCATCCGGGAATGACAACAGCATCAAAAGCGCAATTGAAATCACGGGCAAAGAGAATCATTGCCCGGTTGGGTGACCGATTTCCGACGGCAAAGTCGGCCCTCGTCCACGAAAATCCGTTCCAACTTCTTGTGTCCACAATTCTTTCCGCACAGTGCACGGATGCAAGGGTTAACATGGTGACTCCGGGCCTCTTCAAAAAGTTTCCTTCGCCGGCACATTTTGCATCCGTGGAGCAGAAAGAGCTCGAAGTCGAAATCAGGTCTACAGGGTTCTTCAGGAACAAGGCGAAGAACATCATCGCCGCTTCAAAAAGCATCATGGAGAAATTCGGGGGAGAGGTACCGCGGACGATGGAAGAATTGCTCCAGTTGGGGGGAGTGGGAAGGAAGACAGCAAACTGCGTTCTTGGGGGCGCTTTCGGGATTAATGTGGGTGTCGTCGTGGACACCCATGTCGAGAGACTTTCTCAGCGTCTCGGACTGTCAAAAGAACGCACTGCAGAGAAGATCGAGAGAGATCTGATGGAGGTGGTACCGAGGGATTCCTGGTATGATTTCAGCAACCTTCTTATCCTTCATGGAAGGGAAGTGTGCAACGCACGGAAGCCGAACTGTCCCGCGTGCGATCTGAAGCGGTTTTGCCCTTCGGCGGAAGGGTTTCTCAGGAAATTCTATAGGGGCTGAGAGGATCGTTGAGCAACGTCAGCGGCGAGGGTGGAGATGCACTGAGGGCAGAAGTAATAGAGTCGGGCGTCACCAACCTGACGTTCAACGAGAAGGGATTTCTCAAATTGAGCCCGGCAGAGAGTACAGCGTTCCACCGGAATTCCCCCAGGCAACTGGGGACGGTGCAGTACGATGCTGAACCCATAGAAAATGGATGCAAGAAGAAGAACCACAAAAATGATCGCGAGGTACGTGAGCACATTGCAATATACAAAGATTTTCTTTTCTAAAAGGATTGACGTATGGTCTACTCGGACGCTTTGAATCTGATGCACGAATACACCTCGAATGAAGCATTGCGGCGCCACATGTACGCCGTCGAGGCGGCAATGAGGGCCTATGCGCGGAAGTATGGCGAAGACGAAGAGCGATGGGCTATCGTTGGACTCCTTCACGACTTTGATTACGAGCGGTACCCGAATCCGCCGGATCACCCGACAAAGGGATCAGAGATCCTGGCGGAAAAAGGCTACCCGGAAGATGTCAGGAAGGCGATTCTTGGTCACGCCGACTACATGAATGTGCCGCGTGAATCAACGATGGCTAAATCCTTATACGCCTGTGACGAGGTTTGCGGGTTCATCATGGCTGTGGCCGTCATTCGGCCGAACAAGATCAGGGATCTTGAGGTGTCATCGGTAAAAAAGAAACTCAAAGATAAGGGTTTCGCCCGGAACGTCAG
>JBBDYD010000181.1:0-13661 GCA_040901865.1 Bacteroidota bacterium
CAGCGCTTTTACCAGGGATGATGTTGCCCGGCTTGAATTGTTTGCTGTCCATGCATCCCTCGCAATTCGCAATGCCCAGCTTCATGCATCTCTGGAACAGGAAGTAAGGAAGATCAAACTCCTTCGCGATATCAAATCGTTGACACGCAGCGGGTCGACAACATCGACGTTTTTGCGCCAGGTGTGCCGCTTCATGGTAAAAGCGTACGGTTATCACCTTACGACGGTTCTGCTCTACGATCCAATCAGGCATGTTCTCAAGCTTGCTGCTGCAGCCGGATCCGAGGCCGCAAACATTCCAAAAGAGTATGAACAATCTGTTCAGGATGGCGTGGTCGGGTGGGTCGCGCGCATGCGTAAAACCCGCCTCGTGCAAAACACTGCTCACGACCCGTATTTCATCAACCGGAATAATCTCTCGACTCAATCGGAACTCTGCGTCCCCATTCTGGATGCCGGAGCGAACCTCCTTGGGGTCATCAACACGGAAAGCAATCGCATCGCTGCATTCAAGGAAACAGATGTTCAGACTCAGTCGGCTGTCGCTTCGGAAATCGCCGGGGCATTTGAAGAGCAGCGGCTCATCACCGCGCTGAGCGATTCGGAGCGAAAATTTCGGCGGCTTTTTGAAGAATCCAAGGATGCGATTTACATCAGCACCTTCGAAGGTGTGTTGCTGGATGTCAATCAGGCTGCCGTTGATCTCTTCGGATACGGAAGCAAAGAAGAAATGATGATGGTTGACATCCGGACCGATTTGTACGTCGATCCGTCCGATCGCGACGATTTATTGCAGGGACTTGCATCAAAGGGGTTTCTTAAGGACGTTGAACTTCGGCTCAAAAAGAAAAGCGGTCACCGACTCCTGGTGCATGCCACCATTACATCCATTCGGGATTCTGACGGCCAGCCGGTTGCCTTGCAGGGGATCCTTCACGACATCAGCAGGCAGAAGGATGACGAGCGGCGGCTTCACGAGTCGGAAGAGAAATACCGGAGTCTCGTCGAAGATGCGCTCGTCGGCGTTTATATTATTCAGAACGACAAGTTTTCCTTTGTCAATTCGCGTTTTGGAGAAATCTTCGGCTTTCGTATTACGGAAGGAACGGACATGCATGTGGAGGACTTTGTCCATGTCGATGATCGCTCGATGGTGATGGAGAACATCAGGAAACGCCTGCAGGGCGAATTGAAGAGCATGAAATACGGATTCCGCGGCATCCGAAAGGATGGAGTGGTGATCGAAGTGGAGGTGTTTGGCACACGTTCGGTCTATCAAGGGCAACCGGCAGTCATCGGCACGATCCTTGACAGGACACAGGAACACCGGCAACGCACAGAGATCGACGAGTGGAAGCGACGGTACGAACTGATCATTGCCTCATCGGCTCAGATCGTCTACGAGTACAATATTCGCACAGAGGCGATCCTGTGGGGGGGAAGCATCGAGGCGGTCCTGGGATACAAACTCTCCGATCTGCGGGGAGATATCAAGGAATGGGAAGAGTTCATTCATCCGGACGACCGCGAACGGGCACTCAACGAACTTGACGCGGCCCTTGCCACGACGAAACGGTATGACGCAGAATACCGGTATCGACGTAAGGACGGCTCGTATGCCTGGATGCACGACCGGGGATTCGTTGTGAGTGATGAGACGGGATGGGGTCAGACCCTCCTCGGGATGATGGAGGATGTCACGCAGTCCCGCGTTCTCGAAGAGAGACTTCATTTCTCAGAGCTCAAACACCGCTTGCTGTTTGAGCATGCCAATGATGCCGTCCTGGTTTTGAAGGGAGAATTGATTACAGACTGCAATCCGCGCGGGCTTGAAATGTTCGGGACAGCCAAAGAGGATCTTCTTGGTCAATCCCTGTATGCGTTTTCGCCTCCCTATCAGGTGGACGGCAAGGAATCAAGGGCCGCTTTGCTGGAATACTTGAATGCGGGCCTTGATGGAAGGCCGCAAAAATTCTCCTGGCGCCAAATCCGGCGTGATGGGTCGGGTTTTGAGGCTGAGGTGAGGTTGAACCGGTTTGAATTGGCCGGGGAGGTTCTGCTGCAGGTTCAGATCCGGGACTTCACGACGGAAGCGGAAGCCCAGGAAGAATTGGCGAGGTCCGAAGAAACATACCGAAGACTGATCCTCGAGGCCAGCGATCCCATCCTTGTCACCGACGGAAACGGGAGGTTCGTCGAGGTGAATCAGGCCGCCTGTTCGTTGCTTGGATATTCACGGGAAGAACTTCTTAAGCTCTCGACAGCCAGTCTGGCCGAACTTCCTCCGGAAGAGGCTTTGGCCGCTTACCGCTCCTTTTATTCGCGGCTCATCGTGGAGGAACGCGTGTCGATCCCGGATCAGACAATGAAACGCAAGAATGGCACGATCTTTCCGACGGAAATGAGCGCCGTGCTCCTGGGGAACGGACTGCTCCAGGCGATCATCCGCGATGTCTCCGAAAAGAAGCAGGTGGAAAAGGAACTTGACAAGATCTATACGCTTGCAACCACACTTCACGGAAGGGAATTGTTCGACGTGGCGGCACGAACATTGGCTGAAATGCTTTCCATGGCTTATGTCTCGATCGGTGAGGTTCGCGGCGAGGAAGTGCATTCATTGACGCTGTTCCGAAAGGGAAAGATCGAATACAATGTTGTTCACTCGCTTATTGGCTCCCCATGTGAGAAGATCCTCTCTTCGAAGGAAACATGTATTTATCAGGAGAACGCTTCACACTATCACCCCAACGATCCCACCCTTCAAAACTGGAACATTCAGGCCTTTGTCGGCGTCCCCATGTTTGACAGTCGTGGAGAAGTTATCGGGATTGTCAGTCTCCTGGATGAACACCCGCACGATTTTTCGGATCATGAGAGGCGCATCATTTCCGTGGTCGCCCAACGTCTTGCGTCGGAGCTCGAAATGCTGGCGCGTTTGAAGAGGGAAGAACAGCTTTCCGAACAATTGGCTCAGTCGCAAAAAATGGAAAGCCTCGGCACTCTCGCAGGCGGTGTGGCTCATGATTTCAACAATATCCTCGGCGCCGTGATCGGGTATACTTCCCTGGTCAAAAAACGGATCGGCGCGGATGAACAAACATCGCGGTATCTTGAAGCAATTGAGAAGTCGGCCCAGCGCGCCGCATCTCTGTCGAAGCAACTGCTGAGTTTCTCTCACAAGGCACATGGGGATATCAAACCGGTCTCGATGAACGAACTGATCCGGGATACGATCCACATCATCGCCAGTTCGTTTCCCAAGGACATATCTCTTGAAACGAATCTTGCTGAGTCCTTGCCGTCTGTGCTCGGGGACCAGAACCTCCTGGGACAGGTCGTGATGAACCTTTGCATCAATGCCAGGGACGCTGTCGCTGAGCATGCAGAGCATCGTGAGGGGAAAATTGTCATTACCACGGTGCCGTTCTCGGCAAACGCGGGATTTATTGACCTGCATTTATCAGCTGCCCCGGGTGACTATGTTTGCCTGATGATCAAGGACAACGGAGTCGGCATGAAACCGGAGGTTCGATCGAGGATCTTTGAGCCGTTTTACACGACCAAAGGGAAAGGGCGCGGAACAGGTCTCGGGCTTTCCATGGTTTACGGAATCGTCAGAAATCACAGCGGGTTTATCGATGTGTATACCGAGGTCAACAAGGGAACGGAGTTCAAGATCTTTCTTCCTGCTGCGGCCGACAGGCAGGAGGAGATATCCGAAAAAGCGGACGAACTCCCGCAGGGGAATGGGGAAGTGGTCATGGTTGTCGATGACGAACCGATGCTGCGCGATCTTGTCGCAGACGTTTTGAAGGGACAGGGATATCGTGTTCTGGTAGCCTCAAACGGAAAAGAAGCGGTGGAATTGTTTAAGAGCGCATCGGAAAAGATCAGCCTCGTTATTCTCGATATGATTATGCCTGAAATGGACGGGCACGCGACTTTTCGGGTACTCCGGACACTCAACCCATCTCTGAAAGTACTTATTTCAAGCGGTTTTTCACAAGATTCCGGTGTGCAACGCCTGCTTTCAGACGGAGCCGCGGGATTTGTTGGAAAGCCGTATCAAACGGATGATCTTCTCAAAGCTGTGGCGAACCACCTGAGGAACTAACGTGCGCGATATTTCATCCAAGAATCTCACACTTCGCCGGGCCCGGGCAACCGCTGTCCTGAAGGCGGGTAAACGCACAATCTCATTATTGAGAAAGAACCAATTACCGAAGCGTGATCCGCTTCCTGTCGCCAAAGTAGCCGCCGTCCAGGCGGCGAAGCAGACCAGTATTTTGATTCCTTATTGCCATCCGCTGCCGATCGATTTCGTTGACTGCAAGTTCATCATCGGCACAACCACGGTCGTTGTGGAGACCGAAGTGAAGTCGGTTTACAAAACGGGCGTCGAAATGGAAGCGCTGAGTGCAGCGTCGGCCGCCGCCCTGACTCTCTATGACATGATGAAGGCCGTCGATGCCTCGATGGAGATATCGGGCATCCGGCTTATTGAAAAAACCGGCGGAAAATCCGATTTCCCAGTGGCTCGGAAAGGAAAGAAGCGCAAGGCAGCTGTGCTTGTGTTGTCCGATTCCATCTCAAAGGGAAAAAACGCCGATGCTTCCGGAAGGGTACTGCAACGAAGGCTTACGGAGGCCGGGTTCAAGGTTGTGCAGAGAAAAGTTGTTCCAGACGATTCCCGCCTGATTGAAAAAGCTCTTATACGATATGCAGACTCCCTTGCGTTGGATTTGGTGGTGACGACAGGGGGGACCGGCCTCGGGCCCCGCGATGTGACCCCGGAAGCAACAGCCCGGATCATCAGCCGGGAGGCTCCTGGAATTGGAGAAGCCCTTCGGTCCGCAGGAATCCGGAAGACCCCATTTTCAATGCTGTCGAGAGGAGTGTCCGGCATCCGTGGAAAGACCCTTATTATCAATCTTCCCGGATCCAAAGCCGGAGTGAACGAGGCGCTGGATGTCCTGCTTCCGGTCCTCCATCATGCCATTGAGACAATGAGCGGAACGGACCATCGCGAAAAAAAGAGTAAGTGACAACAATCAGGATCCGAATCCTCAGAGGAAGCTCCAACCTCCAACCTTGAACCTGAAACTTGGAATCAAACCGTCCTCTTAAGTATTGATTACGAGATATGCACTTCGTACATTGAACCCCGACCTGAAAGGAACACCAACCAGCTTTGCCGAAACGCACCGATATTAAATCCATCCTGATTATTGGCTCGGGCCCGATCGTGATCGGTCAGGCCTGTGAGTTCGATTATTCCGGTACTCAAGCTTGCAAGGTGTTACGAGAAGAAGGGTACCGGATTATTCTTATCAACAGTAACCCCGCGACGATTATGACGGATCCCGATCTCGCGGATGCCACCTATGTGGAACCCATTACCCCCGAGTTTGTCGAGAAGATCATCGAACGCGAGCGTCCGGATGTCATTCTGCCCACCATGGGCGGCCAGACCGCACTCAACGTCGCCGTGAGCCTCGCAGAAAGCGGAGTTCTTAAGAAGTACGGCGTTGAGCTCATTGGCGCGAAACTTGAAGCTATCAAGATGGCGGAAGACCGCGAACTCTTCCAGGAAGCGATGCAGCGGATTGGGCTGGAGAGTGCGCGCGGAGCGTTTGTGCGCTCCATTGATCAGGCGATGGCGATGGCCGAGCAGGTCGGCCTCCCCATTATCATCCGGCCATCGTTCACGCTTGGCGGAACCGGTGGCGGGATTGCCTATAACATGGAGGAGTTCCGCGAGAAAGTGGAGCATGGCCTGACCAGCAGTCCGATTCACGAAGTGCTGATCGAAGAATCGGTCATTGGATGGAAAGAGTTCGAGCTGGAAGTGATGAGGGATCTCAAGGACAACGTGGTGGTCATTTGCTCGATCGAGAATTTCGATCCGATGGGCGTGCACACCGGCGATTCGATTACCGTTGCTCCGGCACAGACGCTGACGGACAAGGAATATCAGTCGATGCGAGATGCTGCGAAAAAAATCATCAGGGAGATTGGTGTGGAAACGGGGGGCTCAAACATTCAGTTTGCCGTCGATCCCGATAACGGCAGGATGATCGTTATCGAGATGAACCCGAGGGTTTCGCGCTCCTCGGCCCTCGCGTCAAAAGCGACCGGTTTTCCCATCGCTAAAATTGCGGCCAAGCTCGCGGTTGGCTACACGTTGGACGAGATCCCGAATGACATTACAAAGGAAACGCCTGCGTCGTTCGAGCCCACGATCGACTACTGTGTTGTGAAAATTCCGCGTTGGGATTTCGAAAAATTCAAAGGGGTAGATGATACCCTTGGAGTACAAATGAAATCCGTTGGTGAGGCCATGGCTATTGGCAGGACCTTCAAGGAGGCGCTTCAGAAGGCCTTGCGATCCCTTGAGCATGGGCGCCACGGGCTTGGTGCCGATGGCAGGGATATCGTAGATGTCAGGACGCTTCCCGAAGGAAAGAAGGCAGAATGGCGCAAGAAGGTCACGGATCGGCTGAAAAAACCACGCCCCGATAACATCTTCTACATCCGGTATGCCCTTCAAATGGGGATTGGAATCGATGAATTGTTCGAAATAACGAAAATCGATCGTTGGTTTCTCAATAATATCAAGCAATTGGTCGATTTTGAAGAAGAACTTGCCCAGGTGGTCCTATGAGGATAATCAGCTCATCATTTGTAACACTTTTTTTCCTGCAGGTACTCTATGCCCAACAACCGGTGCCGCCGGATCGGGAAACGCTGTTGCGAGGCGAGGGCATGGGTCTCGCTGCATATGCGGAACGTAACGGATATCCCGGTCCAAAACATGTTTTGGAATTGAAGGATACTCTTCGATTGACCAACGATCAGATTCAAATCGCCGAAGCCCTTGTTGCGCGCGTCAAGGACCTGGCACAAAACCTGGGTGCACAGATTGTCGTTAAGGAAGAACAGTTAAACGCGCTGTTTGCCGGACAGAGTTCTGTCGAAGAGGATATTCTTCGGTTGGTATTGAAAGAAATTGGTTTACTTCGATCGGACCTTCGGTTTGTCCATTTGCAAGCACATCTTGAAATGAAAGAAACTCTCAATCCGGATCAACGTCATCTCTATGCTCTCCTTCGAGGCCATGAAACCACCGGCCACCACTAAGAAATCTCCACCCGAACGAGTAACACCGGAGCTTCTTCGCAAAGCGAAGGAGTTGGGGTATTCGGACCGTCAGTTGGCCCATCTCTGGGGTACTACCGAGCTTGCCGTGCGTTCCCTTCGGAAGGAATTGGGGATCCTTCCGATTTACAAGACCGTGGATACCTGTGCGGCGGAATTTGACGCTCACACGCCGTACCACTACTCGTCGTACGACCGGGAGAACGAATCGGTCGTCAGCGATCGCAAGAAAGTGATCATCCTTGGAGGAGGACCCAATAGGATAGGGCAGGGGATCGAATTCGACTATTGCTGCGTCCATGGAGTCATGGCGTTGGAAGAAGAGGGGATCGAGTCGATCATGATCAATTGTAATCCGGAAACAGTTTCCACGGATTATGATATGACGGACAAGCTGTATTTTGAGCCGCTGACACTCGAGGAT
Source organism: Bacteroidota bacterium (assembly GCA_040901865.1). Classification (GTDB taxonomy): domain Bacteria; phylum Bacteroidota; class Ignavibacteria; order UBA10030; family UBA10030; genus JBBDYD01. The sequence continues at coordinate 7,583 of JBBDYD010000181.1, forward strand.
GTTCTGAACATCTGCGATCATGAAAAACCGTACGGTGTCATCGTCAGCTTCGGGGGGCAGACGCCCCTGAAAATAGCGAAGGCGTTGGAACAAAATGGGGTCCGAATTCTCGGAACGTCACCCGAGGGGATTGATCTCGCAGAGGACCGGGAACGGTTTGGGGCCCTCCTGCGGAAGTTGAAGATCCCGCATCCGAAATACGGAACCGCGTATTCCGTGAATAACGCAGTCCTCGTCGCCGAGAACATCGGGTATCCCGTTCTTATACGCCCGTCCTATGTCCTTGGTGGAAGAGCGATGGAGATTTGCTACAACGGCGATGCAGTCCGCGAATACATGAAGAAAGCCGTGGATGTGTCGCCCGACCATCCTGTGCTGATCGACCGGTTTCTTGAAGATGCATTCGAGTTCGATGTTGATGCGGTCTCCGACGGCAAGGATGTTCTGATCGGAGGGGTGATGGAACATATCGAGGAAGCAGGAATCCATTCGGGTGACAGCTCGTGCGTCATTCCGCCCTACATGATTCCCAATGCAAGCCTTGAGGATATCAAGACATACACCGTGAGGCTTGCCAAAGCATTAAAGGTGGTCGGATTGATCAATGTTCAATTTGCAAGCAAGGATGGTGTGGTGCAGGTCTTGGAGGTCAATCCACGGGCATCGAGAACGGTACCGTTTGTCAGCAAGGCTATCGGCATCCCGTTGGCGAAGATCGCCGCGAAAGTGATGGTCGGCCGCACAATCGAAGAGTTGGGGATCAAGGATTTTGACTTCCACAAAATCAAGCATATTGCGGTCAAGGAAGCCGTGTTTCCGTTCTCAAAATTCCCAAAGGTTCCGATTTTCCTGGGGCCGGAAATGCGCTCGACGGGTGAAGTGATGGGAATCTCGCGTGCTTTCGGAGGAGCAATTGCCAAGGCCCAGATGAGCGCCGGCAACACCCTTCCCACCGAAGGCGTTATGTTTATCAGCGTGAACAACAGCGATAAGAACGAAATCACACTGAACATCGTCCGCGGGTTTGTGAAACTTGGATTCTCGATTGTTGCGACCGAGGGTACGGCCAGGTTCCTTAACGAGAACGCCATCACCACCGATCGCGTGTTCAAAGTAAACGAAGGCCGGCCGAACGTTGTGGATCTCATCAAAGACGGCAGGATCCAACTCGTCGTGAACACACCCCTCGGCGAGGAGTCCCGGTACGACGAGTACGCAATCGGTTGGGCCGCAATCGAGAACAAGGTCTCCTTTATCACGACCCTCTCTGCCGCTGCGACCGCAGTCAAGGGAATCGAAAGCCAAAAAGAGGGAAACCTCACCGTTAACACCATTCAGGAATATCACGCGACTATTACCGCGGATTTGACCAAATAACCGCTTCAAGTTCCCTCAGTCCCCCCCAAAAACGAACAAAATTCAAGTGTTTCCCGTCTAACAACTTGACATCGTGACGGGTTTGCTGTAAATTCTGCTGTTAACTCAGTCATTTCACACCATACTTTAAGGTAGAGTGGCTAGCACCGTTTCTGGTAATAGACATAACGTTGGCGGTCCATATACTACGAGGGTAAGCGAGCAATCCGCCCGAAACGAGCGGGACTCGTTTCCACACCTTCGAATGCACGAAAATGCAAGATTTTGTAGCGGAAACGGTACTACCTGCCTGATATACCAACTGTCTTCAAAACCCAATCGCAGCGTGCGGATCCGGCTGTTTGGTGGATTGGTCCTAGTCTTTTTCCTCCTGGTTTTCCCACTTCAATCGTCGTTTCCCCAAACCCACCAAACCGCGAAGCCGGCATCGATGGCCGAAGAGCAAGATTACGCATTTGCGTACGGGCTCTATGGCGATGGGCTGTACCAATTGGCCTCCGTTCAATTTGACGCATTCCTGCAAAAATACCCGGCGAGTCTCAAACGTTTGGACGCATTCTTCTTGAGTGTCGAGTCCCGTTTTCAGCAGCAGCAATTTGACACCGCTGCAAAACTGTTCGCACGGTTCCTTGCAGAGTATCCGGCATCGCGGCTTTCCGATGATGCCCATCTTCGAATGGGGGAATCTCATTTACGTCTCAACAAACCCGAGATGGCCCTTCCTTCTTTCAAGAAGATTCTGGACAACTTTGGCACAAGCGAATTGGCCGGCGAAGCCGCCTACTGGATCGGGGAAGCGTACGTTCGAATGCATGACTATGAAAACGGTATCAAGTATTACATGATGGCGTTCGAACACTATCCCCAAAGCCGTCTTCGTGATTACGCCCTGTACGCCGTGGGATGGGCCTATCAGACGAAAGGGGAGTATGCCCTTGCCGTCGATTGGTATAGGAAACTTCCCCGCCAGTTTCCCGAAAGCAATTTGATCTCCGCGTCCCTGGTGAGGATCGGTGAGTGTTATTATTCACTTCGCGAATATCGAAAAGCCATTGAAGAACTGTCCGCTTCCCGGCCCGGTATCACCAAGCCTGACGAGCAGGGCGAAGCAGAATACCTCATTGGCGAGGCGCATTACCACCTGGCAGAGTACAACCCTGCACGCCGTCGATATGAGGATTTTTTGAAGGATCATCCGGATCACAAATTGGAGCGCGAAGTAGTGTATGCGCTCGGATGGACCTACCTGAAGCTGAATAACTTTCTCCTCGCTGAATCGACATTCGACCGGATTGCCTCCGGAAACGAAGCGATGGCATCCTCGGCCCTCTTTCGCAGGGGCGTTGCCGAGCGGTTGGGCGGAAAACCGGACGAAGCGCTTGCCACATGGAATGAAGTTCTCGCGCGCGATCCGGTGGGGGAGTCGACCGATAACGCCCTCTATGAAACCGGGTTGGTGCATTATGAGCGGAACGAATACCCCGGCGCGCTTACGTTTTTTCAGCGTGTAACCCGGGAATTCCCTTCAAGCGATGTTCTGGCGGATTCCTACCGGATGCTTGGTGAATGCCTGGTGGCACAGTCGGATTTTCGTTCCGCGCAAGAGGCCTTTGCCAGGACGGTGGGGATGAACGATGTGTCTTTCGAAACAAGGGCAAACGCTCTGTATCAGCTTGGGTGGTCCCAGTACAAGTTGGAGTTGAGGAAGGAAGCGATCCAGACATTCGGTCAATTTCTTCAGGAATTTGGCAATCACCCCAAAGCCGGCGACGCGCAGTTCTGGAAGGCTGAGGCCGCTTACCAGGAAGGCAGCTACGAGGCAGCACTCAGGGACTACGATGCTGTGACGAAGTCCTCATCCGCAAAGAAGCCCGACGCGTGGTACGGTGCGGGGTATTCCTTGTTCAAGAGCGGACACTACAAGGATGCTGCAACGAGATTTGACCGGCTGGTGGCGGATTTCCCCGGCAGCACCTTCGGTTTCGATGCACGCGTCCGGCTGGCCGATTGTTACTTTTTTCTCAAGGACTACAAGAACGCCGAGGGGACCTATCGAACCGTTCTGCGGCAATTTGCGGATCGGAATGATCGGGATTACGCCATGTATCAGCTTGGCCAAACGTATTTCCGGCTCAACAATCACGAAGACGCTTTGCGGCAATTCCAGGGGGTGGTAGGAATGCCGGCTTCCCTGCTCGCAGATGACGCCCAGTATGCCATCGGATGGCTTTGGTTTCAGGGAAAAAACTACGACGAGGCAATCAACGAGTTTCGCAACCTGATCCAGAAGTTCCCCCAAAGCGACATGGTTCCCCGGGCGCAGTACAGTATTGCAGATGCCCTGTATAATCAACAGAAGTATACCCTTGCTGAACAGTCCTACCGTGAGGTGCTTCGCAAATTCCCCAAGAGTCCCCTTGTTGTTGAAGCAATATCAGGGATACAATACTGCCTCCTTGCCCAGGGGAAACAGCAGGAAGCCCTCAGTGTGATTGACGCTTTTGTCAAGGAAAATCCCGGCTCCCCTGAGGCACAGGCGTTGCTCTTGAAGAAGGGCGATCTCCTCTTCGGCCAGAAACAATTTGACGCGGCCATCAAGGAGTATCGGGGATTTGCCGATCGTTATTCGCAATCGCCCCTTGTTTCTCATGCCTGGTATTGGATTGGCCGATCGTATGAAGGCATGACCCGGCTGCTCGATGCGGCGAACGCATTCGAGCGGGCTGCCTCGTTCGAAAATGGTCCCGAGCGGATCCGCGCCGAAGCGTTCCTTCAGGCGGGTGAGGCCTACCGGGCACTCAAGAGTTACGACAAGTCCCGCCAGATGCTTACGCAGGCTGAGAAACTGGGTTTGGGGTCTGATCTTGCTCTCGAGGCTCTCTATTTGCAGGGGAAGGTCAGCGAGGAGAGTGGGGACCTGGCTTCAGCCATCCAACAGTACAATGCTCTCATCGTCCGATCCTCGAATTCTCTGGCATCAGACAAAGCAAGGATTGCGCTGGCACAGATGTACGTCCGGGAAACGAACTATTCCGACGCAAAAGCCCTCGCCGAACAGGTGGCAACGAGCCGAACAGATCAGCTTGGCGCCGAGGCTCAGTATCTCGTAGGACTCCAGTTCGCGCAGCAGGGCGATTGGGCAAATGCAATTCCCGCGTATTTGCGCGTGCGATATATTTTCCCTGCGTACGAGGAATGGCTTGCAAAAGCATACCTGGGTCTTGGAGAGGCGTACGAGGCAAGCGATGACCCCCGGCGTGCAAAAGAAGCCTATCAGAATGTCGTGAAGATGGAGCGGCAAACGGACGCTGTGGCAGAAGCACGGAAGCGCCTCCGCAGGATGGAACGTCCATGATGCGAATGGGAATACTTGTTCTTTTGCTCGTGGGGAATTCGGTGTTCGGGCAGGAGCGCGAATCGCAGACCGGGGGCAAACAGCAACCATCGTCAAGGCCTGTTGATGTCCGGACACCGCAGGACCAAGCGCCACTCCCCAAGATTGATCTTCCGGAGTTTGTCATCACCGGCACCGGCTCCATCGATCCGCCTGCCGTTGATAAGGAATCCCTCGTCGAAGCCGGTCTCTATAATCGTAACCCGCTTGAGAACATGCCCGGTGCCAGGGATCGCGGAACCATTGATTTGGGAGAACGCTTCAAACAATCTCTCTTTGCAACGCGCGAGGTGAGGAACGGAATGATCCTCGGGAGTCTTGGCACGTTTTTCTCGCCCTTCGTGATGGCATCCTACGGTGTATCTTCGACGGAGTTTGGATTTCTTGGCAAGGCTGCGTATCGACGAACCAAGGGGTTCGCACGATTCACAGATGCCTCGACTGCCTCGTTGGCGGCGGACGGGAACATGGTGTTCCAGAGTACGAATGAATACTTTGACAAGGCACGGCTGAGCGCCGGAATAAGCTATGACATTCGGAAATACAAGTTTTACGGATCGCAAAACCCATCCGTTCAACGCGATTGGGCGGTTGTTGGGCTTGAAGTCGGCGCCTCTTCCGGGATTACCGCGCCGCTTTCTTTTCACGCGGCACTCAATTATCGCGCACACTCTCTCCAGGACAGTTCCGAAACCCTTACAGAGAATCACGTAACGCTCTCGGCAGGAAGTGCATTGCCGGTTTTTGATGTGCCTCTCGATGTCGGTTTTGTTGCTGAACTTGCGACGATTGCCCGTGCGACGACCAACTCTCTCTCCCTTGTTCATCTCACGCTGGCCTCCCCGCGATGGTCGTGGGGCGATTTTTCGGTTCGAGTTGCAGCGAACGGATACGCCGTGGAAGGAATGAACGGCCAGAAAGGCACGTACTTGTATCCGGAAATTCGAGTGCAACATCGATTGTCCCGAAGCCTCACGGCATTTCTTGATTTTCACCCTTCGGTTTCCTTTGCAACTCTTCGAGAGAGAACACGCCAGTTTCCCTACCTGTCGTCCGCGTCCGTCATACGTCACACAGTGGATCGCCTTGCGTTTTCTTCTGGCATTGAATCCGAATGGTCGGGCCAATTGAGGACAAAAATATCGTTTGAATTCCGCCGTTCGACCGACGAACCTCTTTACGACGATATGGCAGACTCGGGTATTGGCCTGCTGGAATATGGCGGAACGACGACGATTGTGGGAGCACGGGTCGATGCTGTTGCAAACATCACCCCAATTGATTATTTTGGCATTGCGTTAACGGCAC
>JBBDYD010000182.1:0-1972 GCA_040901865.1 Bacteroidota bacterium
AAGCTCCCAACGTCGCTTGTGCTGAATGAAACATGCACGAAGAAAAGCCGGGGCTTTGCGCGAGCCCGGCTGGGATCGTTGGGAAGAAAAAAAGGAACAAGTCGGTAGATCCAGAGGTCAGAGGTCAGATCGAGGAAACCGAAGTAAGGACTGGATGTTATATCTCCGTCTTATGATTGTGCTGAGTTTCTTCTGCAATGCCCTTCCGGCGCAGGAGCGCACAACGATCGTTGTCGATCAGGATGGGCGAGGTGCCTTCCGGACGATTGGCGCGGCCATTGAATCTGCAACGCTCCTGAAAAAGCCCGTTACGATTTTCATCCGGAATGGGATCTATGCCGAGAAACTCTTTATCGCCTCGAGCAATCTCGCATTGGTCGGCGAGCATCGCGACAGCACAAGGATCGTTTTTGCGGAGTTGCGGTCGAACTGGACTAAAGCACGGGATAATCGCACCGACGGTTCATCGGAAGAACTCGACTGGGGTGCAGGGGTGATCAACATCGGGAAAGGCGCAGCTGACGTGACCATTGCCAATCTGACGGTACACAATAATTACGGATCCCTGCACAGAAGCCGCGACCATCAATTCACGATCAGAGGATTCGATGCCACTCGCATCGCTCTTTTATATTGCACGGTCATTTCGGACGGAGGAGATGCCGTTGCGTTGTGGAATCGTGAAGATGGAATGTACTACCACTCGAATTGCTCGTTTGAAGGGTGGGTGGATTATGTTTGTCCGCGGGGGTGGTGCTACATCACCGACAGCAAGTTCTTTGGGCATAACATGAGCGCAAGTATCTGGCATGACGGAAGTGCAGACCGCGATCAGAAATTTGTGATCCGCAACTCTTCGTTCGACGGCGTCCCGGGTTTTCCCCTCGGCCGCCACCACCGCGACGCGCAGATCTACCTGCTGGATTGCACGTTTTCCGGGAACATGGCCGACCGCCCCATCTATTGGCCGGAATCACCCAATGCCGTGACCTGGGTTTGGGGAGAGCGGCACTACTTTTACAATTGCCGGCGGGATGGCGGTGCATACTCCTGGTTTGCTGACAACCTCGAGGATGCGGATGGAACTCCTTCGGAATCACAGATCACGGCACTATGGACCTTCGGCGGGCGATGGGATCCTGAACGATCGCTCCCTGCAGTGCTTCCCTTTGCGGTCATGCCCTCGCCGCGCAATGATGCATCAATCGGATCGGCCGGGCGCGTTGGCTTTCAATGGACGGGCGGCCGTAGCGCCGTCGAGTACAGGCTGTACGTTGGGAACGAACCTGATCCCCCGTTCCATGCTGTGGTCAGATCAAATTCTTATGAAATGAAATCCCTCCGGCCCTCGACCCAATACCATTGGAGAGTGGACACGGTCACGGAGACTGAGGTGATCCCGGGAGAGATCTGGAAGTTCACAACGTCGCAATAAAGGACACCATCGTTCGGTGTAATATTATGAATGGCTACGCATCGTTCAGAATTCTGATCTGTCTCGGATTTCTCATTCCCTCCTATGCCCTTTCCCAGGGGACGATAAAAGGAACTGTGAGGGACTCGCTGGACGGCACAACTCTTATTGGAGCGAATGTCTATGCCGTTGGGACGGCAATCGGCTCGGCGACCGACCGCGAAGGGACATTCAGGATCGCGGGGATCCCCCCCGGTCCTTACACCATCAGGGTTTCGTATATCGGCTACCGCATGAAAGAAGAACCGGTGACGATCGGAATGGACGACGTCGTGTTGGATATTCATCTTGTGCCCGACATTCTGGAGACGGAGGAAGTTGTGGTCACCGGACAGTTGCGGGGTCAGATGGCCGCCATCAATCAGCAGATCACTTCGAATACCATCGTGAGCATTGTCTCAGAGGAGAAGATCAAGGAATTGCCGGATGCGAACGCCGCCGAGGCGATCGGCCGTTTACCGGGTGTTTCCATTCTGCGGGCCGGCGGCGAAGCCAGCA
>JBBDYD010000183.1:0-13614 GCA_040901865.1 Bacteroidota bacterium
AATCATCCCAACATCTGTACGATCCACGCCATCGAGGAGACCGGGCATGATCAATTCATCGTGATGGAATATGTGGATGGGATAACATTGCGTGAAAAGTTTTCCCGCGCCCCGATTGCAGTGAAGGAAGCCATCACGTATGCCATTCAAATCGGCGAAGCGCTGGAAGAGGCGCATGGCAATGGGATCGTGCACCGTGATATTAAGTCGGACAACATCATGGTGAACAAGAAGAATCAGATCAAAGTCATGGACTTCGGACTGGCGAAGCTGAAAGGCTCCCTCAAACTCACAAAGGCCACCAGCACGGTGGGAACACTTGGTTACATGGCGCCGGAACAGATTCAGGGCGCAGACTCCGATCATCGCTCCGATATTTTTTCTTTCGGAGTTGTCTTGTTCGAAATGCTCACCGGCCATCTCCCTTTTCGCGGCGAGCATGATGCGGCACTGATATATTCCATCTTGAATGAAGAGCCTGAGTCTCTTCAGAAATTCGTTCCCGACGCGTCCGGCGAAATTCTTCATGTCCTGAACAGCGCGCTTGAGAAGCAACCGGAAGACCGTTACCAGACTGTTGCAGAAATGGTCCGCGATCTTCGACGCGCTCAAAAACAGACTTCCCGGGTCTCCCGCATTATCGAAGCGGTACCGGATAGAAGTAACCAAGAGCGACCGATAACAACCGAAAAGAAAAACAAGCGAGCGCTTTACCTCGCCAGTATGGCAGGTCTTCTCATCGTTGCCGCTGCGATCTTCTTGCTTTTGTCCCAATCTTCGGTCGAGTTGAATCCGGACATGACCATAAAAGTCCTGGATATTCCTTTCACAGAAATCCAGTATCCCGGACTTTCACCCGATGGGAAATGGCTCGCCTTTCCTGCTGCAGATGCGAAGGGCAGGTGGGATATTTACAACATGCATGCTTCCAGTGGAGAAGCGAAACGGATAACGAATGACTCTTCTCGATCTCTCTTTGCGTCTTTCTCTGCCAATATCTCACCGGATGGAAGTCTCATCGCATATAATCTTCTTAATTCAGAGACGGGAAAGAGCGAAATTCGACTTGTTTCCGCCCTTGGAGGAATGTCAAGAGTCGTTGCAGGGGGTGGGGCGATCGCAAAATGGAAACCGGACGGCGGAAGAATTGGTTTTGTCCGGGTGTCAAACCCCGGCACGATTGAGCATTATCCAAGCTCCTCAGGATGGAAGGAATTGGTGGACTGTCCGGCCGGATGGTAAAGATCCAAGACTCGAATTCATTGATAGCGTCGGTAATCGGTCTGGATCATTCTCGTATTCTTGGTCACCGGATGGAAAGTCCATTGCCTGGTTGAGGACGTTTGAAGATATTTCCCAGGAAGTCATTATCCGCGAATTGGAAACCGGCAAGGAGCAGCAACTGACATTCGACGGCGCGAGCGTAGATGAAGTATGCTGGACATCCAACAATCAGATTATCTACTCTTCCAACAAGAGTGGCAACACGACTCTTTGGATGATGCCTGCGAAGGGTGGAGAGTCTGTACAAATTACAAAGGAGGGGCCTGACTTAGGCATGACGCTTTCCGCGGACAGCAGGAGGCTGGTGTTCTATCGAAGACGGACGCTCGAATTCATCTGGCGGGCAGGGATAGATGGTTCATACCCCAAACAACTTACGTTTGAAAATCGGAAAGTGTAATTGGCGAGATTTTCTCCTAACGGAGACCAGGTTGTCTTCTCAGGAGGACTCGACGAATTCGGGATAAACAATGGTATCTATCTGATGGATCGCGATGGACAGGGCAGGCGGGAAATTGTTCCGCCGACTGAGAGTAACTATTCTCCCCTCTGGTCTCCCGATGGCAAATGGATCGCTTATCATTCTCGCACTGCCGGCACGCCATTTGACTTATCAAACGTCTTTCTGCTTGAAGCACCCAACTTTGGATCTCCGAGACAGATAGCGAAGGGTCAAACGCTTGTATGGGTCGATTCACGAACACTCCTGGTGCTTCGGGGATCTCGAACCTGGCAAGTGGATATCTTCGCAAAGGATGAGAAACCTTTCTTTGAAGATTCAACATATGCCTTTCCTGCACACGGGGAGAAGTTCATATGGTATTTAGACCTCAGGCCGGAAACGCGAGGCGTTTGGATGGTCCCGGTTAATTCTCAAGGTGAGCGATCGGGAAAAGCGAATTTGATTCTATCCTCTAACGAGCTCGGCGCTTCCCACTTTTCAGATAATAGGGCCATGCATCTCCTGTGGGACGATCATGGAACCCTTTGGAAAGTTCTTTTTCCTTCCGGGAGAAGAGAGCGCGTCCCGGCAACTCTTCCGGGTTTGACGAGAGCATCAACTGTGAGACTCAGCTACGATGAGAAGGAGATTCTTTACGTGCAACGCAAACTCGACGCAAAGCTGGTAATGATCGATAATCTTTTCAACTGAGAAACATATGATTGGACAAATTCCAAAATTTCTCACGAGCATTTTTTAGAGTGGTTGGAATTTTGATCCCGCTTTGCGGGACGACGTTTTTTGTCGGGACCTGAACGGAGAAGTTTATGATCGGTCAAACAATCTCACACTATAAGATTCTTGAGAAGGTCGGTGAGGGCGGGATGGGGGTTGTTTATAAAGCCCATGACACAACGCTCGATCGCGATGTTGCTCTCAAGTTCCTTCCGCCTCACATTTCCGGATCGGAGCAGGATAAATCGCGGTTTCTTCAGGAAGCCCAGGCCGCAGCTGCACTGAGCCATCCGAACATCTGCACAATTTATGGGATCGAGGAGCATGAGGGGCGGCAGTTCATTGTGATGCAGTTCGTTGACGGGCAAATGCTGCAGGACAAAAAGCTGAATCTTCCTCTCAAACAGGCCCTTGAGATCGGAATTCAGATCGCCGACGGCCTTGCCGCTGCGCACGAGAAAGGGATCGTTCACAGAGACATCAAGCCCGAAAATGTCATGATCCGCAAGGATGGGTCGGTACAGATCATGGATTTCGGGCTGGCAAAACTGCGCGGGGCCACGAGGCTGACGAAAGAGGGCTCCACGGTCGGCACGGCCGGATATATGTCTCCTGAGCAGGTACAGGGCCTGGACGTTGACCATCGGACGGACATTTTTTCTTTGGGTGTGATTCTGTACGAGATGTTCACCGGTCAATCTCCCTTCAAGGGGGTTCACGAAACAGCGATCGCGTACGAGATCGTAAATGTTGATCCGCCTCCTATGGCAACGGCAAAGGCCGATATCGATCCTGAGATCGACGCGATCGTCCTGGACTGCCTTGCGAAAGACCCTGCAGACAGATATCAGTCGGCCGCGGAACTTGCGCGTAATCTCAGAAGGTTCAAACGGGAATCCAGCCGCTCACGCGTTACCCGGACCATGTCGACCCAACGGTTCGAGAAGCAGTCAGATCAACCCTCCGCAGTCTCCCCGCCGCCCCAACGATATCGCAAGTATCTCTGGCCGGCTCTTTCAGGTCTACTGGCTCTTTCCTTGGCCGGAGGGGCTTGGATTTCATTGAACACCACGCACGTTCGGCGCCCTGTCATGCGATTTTCTATCGACATTCCCGAGAACTCGCTGGTTCTCACAACGTCTTCCATTGACATCACTGCCGATGGAAAGCTCCTCGCCTACTCCGGCGGGTCCGATGTGAGTTCGCAAATCTATCTCAGGCGAATGGACAACCTCGAGGTTCACCCACTCCCAGGCACGAATGGCGCACTCTATCCTGCCTTTTCACCCGATGGTCAGTGGATCGCGTACGAGGTCGGCGGAACTCTGATGAAGATCCCGGTTTCAGGCGGTGCACCTCAGAGACTCTGTCACACGCAGGGCCTCTCGCGGGGAATAGCCTGGGAAAACGACCACTCGATTCTTTTTGGGCATATCAACAGAGGGATTTTTCGGGCCTCGGCCAACGGCGGAGAGCCGGAACTAGTCACAACCCTCGATTCAACGAATGGGGAGATCAGCCACAGGTTTCCCCAGTACCTCCCTGAAGAAAACACGATCATTTTTACGGTGAAGCAGAACCATATCTCCACGTTTGACGACGCCATCATTGTTGCACAACGTCTTGACTCGGGTGAGAGAAAGGTCCTTATCCGGGGGGGAACGTACGGAAGATATGTCCCGACGGGGCATCTCGTTTACGTGCGGGGCGGTTCTATTCTTGCAGTTCCGATGGACCCATCGTCGCTCACTGTCACGGGTCAGCCGGTCGCCGTCGAAAAAGGGGGGTGGGTGAATCCAGCCTCCGGCGATGCATATCTGGCCTTCAGTTCCACTGGCGCACTCGTGTTCTCTCCTTCGGACCCCGCCATATTTGGAGTCGTCGAGCTCGGATGGTTCGACCGGAGCGGCAACGTTCGTCCGTTGCTTGACAGCGCCAATGCCTTCTTCACTGCCTCGCTCTCTCCCGATGGTCAGAAAGTGGCAACTGCCATCCAGGCGGCCAACGATGATGTTTGGATATACCATATCACCCGAAAAACGTTAACAAGATTTACTTTTGGCGGGGGGAATTCGAACTTCCCGATCTGGTCACCGGACGGCAGGTATATAGCGTATGCCGCTGAACGGGGTACTGTTGTGGACATTTTCAAGAAACCCTGGGATGGAAGCGGCGCCGAGGAGCGGCTGACGACCGGGCTCACTGTTTCCGACTTGACCTCATTTTCACCGGATGGAAAGACGATCGCATTCGTGCAAAACGGTGACATTTGGATGCTCCCACTCGATGGAGACCGAACGCCGCGACCCTTTTTGAACACGCGTGCGAACGAATCCACACCGAAATTTTCTCCGGATGGTCGCTGGCTGGCGTACAGCTCAAACGAATCGGGGAACGATGAGATCTATGTTGTTCCCTATCCCAGGCGAGAGGGAAAATTTCAGATCTCATCGGGAGGCGGTGCGTTACCTATTTGGACCCGGGACGGAAAGGAACTGTGTTTCGTGACCAGCAGCAGTCAGAGAGGGCGTCGCAGATCGGGTGGCGCGCTCATGGGGGTGGAGATAACGGGAACAGCGCCGTTTGATTATTCCGCTGAGAGGACCATTGCGACACTCCCTCCTTCAAGTATCATCGCCGATATCACTCCGAATGGCCGCCAATTCGTGATTGCGGTTTTCCGCACACAGGCCGTAGGGCAATCCAATCTGATCGCTGTTCTCGAGTGGTTCGATGATCTCAGAGCCAAAACGTCAGTTGGAGGAGGGGATTGATAGCATGGCGATTGAGACTAAAAGACTATGATCGGCTCAACAATCAGCCACTACAAGATCCTTGAGAAGCTCGGTGAGGGCGGCATGGGAGTAGTATATAAGGCCCAGGATACAAAATTGGACCGCACCGTCGCCCTCAAGTTCCTCCCCGCCCACATCTCTGTGAACGAAGAGACTAAGGCACGCTTCATACAGGAAGCGAAAGCGGCCGCGGGTCTGAACCATAACAACATCTGCACGGTCTATGGGGTCGAGGAACACGATGGTCAGATGTTTATTTCCATGGAATTCATCGAAGGCGGCACGCTCCGTCAGAAACTCCCGTATGCCAAGACCGACGATGCGCTCAATATCGCAATTCAGATCGGCGAAGCGCTCCAAGAGGCACACGCCAAGGGCATCGTACACCGTGATATCAAGTCCGACAATGTCATGCTCACCTCCAAAGGCCAGGCGAAAGTCATGGACTTTGGTCTTGCGAAGCTGAAGGGTTCGCTCAAGCTCACCCGCACGTCCAGTACGGTTGGGACTCTTGCGTACATGGCTCCCGAACAAATTCAAGGGGGAGAAGTCGACAGCCGAAGCGACATTTTTTCATTCGGCGTCGTGTTGTACGAGATGTTGACCGGGCATTTTCCGTTTCGCGGCGAGCATGAGGCAGCGCAGATGTACTCCATCCTCAATGAAGAGCCTGAATCAGTGCAAAGATATGTTCCGGAAGTGTCGTTCGAGTTGTTACACATTCTGAAGCGTGCTTTGGAGAAAAATCCAAATGAGCGATACCAGTCACTTGCCGACGTGTTGATTGATCTGCGCCGGCTAAAAAAAGATTCATCAAAAGTGTCTCGTGGCGGTGTGGCAACTCAGCCAGCCCACAGAGGCACACAGCGGTCCGTTGTTCTTGGGGGTTTCCTCTTACTTCTTGTTGCCTCCGCTGTGCTCGTCTTTGTGAAAAAGGAAGAGACGATCGACACCCTCGCCATCTTGCCATTCGTCAACGAAGGGCTTGATGCCAATATGGAGTACTTTAGCGATGGTTTGAGCGAAAGCGTCATTCGCTCCCTTTCTTCAATTTCCGACCTCAGTATACGGCCGTGGAGTTCCGTGCTTCGTTACAGGAATAGCCGGAAAGACTTGAAGGAAATCGCAAACGAGTTGCGAGTTCACGGAGTTCTTACGGGAAGTATAACACAGCAGCTCGACGAGTACGTTGTGCGCGTGGAGCTGGTAGATGTCGATGATGATAGACATATCTGGGGTGAGGAATACAGAAAAAAACCCAGCGATGTTTTGGTATTACTGGAAGAAATTACTCGCGACATTTCGTTAAAGCTTCAGGTGAAAATCACCGGGGCCGAACAAAAACGTCTGACTCAAAAGCATACTGTCAACTCTGAAGCATACCAACTGTATCTGAAGGGACGTTTTTACTGGAACAAACGAACTCCTGAGGCTTTGTCAAAAGCCGTCGTACTGTTCAATCAGGCGCTTGAGAAGGATCCATCCTACGCGCAAGCATACGCCGGAATTGCGGATTGTTATCTCTTTCTCCCGGGCTATGATAATATGACAACCCGTGACGCATATTCGAGGTCAAAGGAGGCTGCGCTCAAAGCGCTCAAGATCGATGACCTCCTTGTGGAGGCTCATACCTCATTTGCGTTTATCCAGGAACGATACGACTGGTCGTGGGCGGACGCTGAGGCAAGTTACCGCCGTGCGTTGGAAATCAATGATCGGTATCCAACAACCCATCAATGGTACGGCCTTTATTTGATCCTGCATGGAAAGTCAGAGGAAGGGATTGTCGAGCTCCAGACAGCGCTTTCATTGGATCCACTCTCGCTCATGATCAACGCTGACTTGGGATTGGCTTACGTGTGGGCACGCCTCTACGATGATGCTATCCTCCAGCTTCGAAAAACGTTGGAAATGGACTCAAGTTACGTGCTGACACATCGTTTCCTTGCCTATGTTTACTTTGCAAAGGGAATGAGAACTGAGGCTGTAGAGTCATACATAAAGACTCTTGAGCTCGATGGTTACAATCCCAACGATTTGCGAATTCTGAGGAAGACGTTTCATAAATCCGGTTGGGACGGTTTTTGGCATGAATACATCGATCAGCAGCTAAAAACTGCCCGGACACGCTCCGTATGGGCGTACGGTATTGCACGATCATATTTGCGCATTAACGACCGAGAAAACGCACTTGCCTGGTTACAAAAAGCGTACGAGCAGAAAGACTGGGCTTTGTCTGCATTGAAGAATGAAGCTAGCTGGGATGATGTTCGGTCAGATCCACGCTTCATTGCAATTATGAAAAAAGTGGGCCTCGAAAAATGATCGGTCAAACAGTTTCCCATTACAAAATTCTCGAAAAGTTGGGCGAAGGTGGAATGGGCGTCGTATATAAAGCCCAGGACACCAAACTCGACCGGCTTGTGGCGCTCAAGTTCCTTCCCGAACATGTCTCCGTAGGTTCGGCAGACCTTGAGCGATTCACCCAGGAAGCAAAAGCTGCAGCGGGACTGAACCATCCGAACATCTGCACGATCCATGGGATCGAAGAAGCGGATAACAAGAACTTCATTGTGATGGAATTTGTGGATGGACAAATGCTTCAGGAGAAGAAGTCAGCTCTCTCGTTGAAGCAGGCCCTGGATATTGGCATTCAGATTGCCGAAGGTTTATCTGCCGCTCATGAAAAAGGGATCGTCCATCGCGACATTAAGCCGGAAAACATCATGATCCGCAAGGACGGGCGCGTGCAGATCATGGATTTCGGACTGGCAAAGCTCCGCGGAGCTTCGCGGCTTACGAAAGAAGGATCGACGGTCGGAACTGCAGGCTATATGTCTCCAGAGCAGGTTCAGGGGCAGGAGACCGACCATAGATCCGACATTTTCTCACTCGGCGTGCTTCTCTATGAAATGCTTTCCGGCCAGCCGCCGTTCAAGGGGATGCATGAGACGGCGATCGCCTACGAGGTCGTGAACGTGGATTCCCCTCCAATGTCGACGCTGAAACCGGAGATATCGCCCGAACTGGACACGATCGTTCTCGAATGCCTGGAAAAGGATATCAATGAGCGAGCACAATCGGCGAAACAGGTCGCCATCGACCTGAACAGGTTTAAGCGAACCTCAAGCCGTTCGCGTATGAGCAGAACCATGCCGGCAAGGATGATACCAGGGACATCTCAACCGGCACAGCTGGGTCAATCATTCGGCCTCTCATTCTTCTGGCGTAATCTTCCCTGGGTCATCACGGCGGTGGTAATTCTATGTACCCTTGGATGGATTCTGCTGTTCCGGCAGGAGGACGGCTCGGACCAAGCCGTAAATCGGATGAACATTTCGGCGATCAACTCCCCAAGCCAGTTGATCCTTCACTCGGATGTTCCGTGTCTTTCGATTTCTCCAAACGGCCACCTTCTGGTCTATACACTTTCCGAAGCCGGGTCATCCCAACTGTACATTCGTTCACTCGACAGCTATGAGGTGCATCCCATACGCGGAACAACGAACGGAACCTCCCCATTCTTTTCCCCCGATGGGCAGTGGATAGGATTCGTTGCCGATGGAAGGATCAAAAAGGTTCCGGCAGCCGGCGGGACGGTGGAAACACTTTGCGATGCTCAGGGATTCCGTGGCGCGGCCTGGGGTTTCGATAACAGGATCTACTTTTCACCCGGTTTTTCATCGGGCCTCATGTCGGTGTCGGCAATGGGGGGTGAGCCAATCGTATTCTCGACGCTGGATTCGGCGCGGGGAGAACGCACCCACCGATGGCCGCAGGTACTGCCCGGCGGCAAATGGATTTTGTTCACAGTAGGGAACCAGAACAATCCGAATTCCTACTCAGATGCCGTCTTTATGGTCCAGTCGGTGGAAACCGGTGAACGCCGCGAGCTGAATGTGCGCGGCGAGATGGCACAATACGTCGAACCGGGATACCTCATTGTCGCACGTAACGGTTCACTCCTTGCCGCTCCGTTCTCCCTTGACGACTTTCGTACGACGAAATCCTTGGCGAATGTTATCGACGGTATCAGTGGTGATCCCGGCAGCGGCGTGCTCGATTTTTCCATTTCTCAGGATGGTCAGCTTCTCTACCTTCCGGGAACTCTGAACCATGATCTCACATTGGTTTGGGTGACCCGTGAGGGGATCGTCACTCCCCTCCGGTTGCAGCCACAACCGTTCAATACCCCGCGCTTTTCCCCCGATGGCACCAAACTGGCTGTCAGTTTGGGGATCGTTGCGGGTGACAACGATATTTGGATCTATGACCTCAAAAAGGAAACATTCAACAGGCTCACATTCAGCAAAACGGTGAGCACGCCCATCTGGAGTGTCGATGGAAGCAAACTCTACTATGCCTCATCGGTCCCGCAGGGTATTATGGTCCAGCCGGCCGATGGCAGTTCTCAGGGGCTTCTGGTACTCGAGAGCACTCTTCCGTCGTTTCCTGTTTCTCTTTCTCCAAACGGAAAGCAGTTGAGTATCAGCCCGCTCGGCGGTTCGGGTATCCAGGTGATGGACCTTCAAAAAGGGTCTGAACCGGCGTCGCTGATTTCATCGACCCTCTATGTCTATGGAGGCACTTTCTCTCCCGACGGCAGATATATTGCATATGGGTCGAACGAAACGGGCGTGTTGGAAATCTTTGTCAGCACCTTTCCTGATCTAAAGGGAAAATGGCAGGTCTCTCTGGGAGGAGGGATCACACCTGCCTGGGCGCCTGGCGGAAAAGAGATCTACTACGTCAGTACCGTCGGTAAAATGATGGCAGTCGCGATCAAGACTTCTCCCGTATTCTCTGCAGGACCGCCGCAGGAGTTGTTTGATGCCTCACAAATGTCTTTTCCCAACAATCCGGTTACAAACTATGACATCAGTCCGGATGGGAAGCGTTTTATCATGATCCAAAATACTAAGACAAGCGCCAGAACGTCTTCTTTTAGTTATGTGCAAAACTGGACATGGGAATTGAAGCAGAAGGTGGGAGGAGGGGGGAAGTGATGGAACGACGTGAAGGATGGAATGATGCGATCATGGAGTCATGGAATCACGGAGTCACGTGATGATAGAGGAACATGACCTCATAACGACATCACCACATTATTACAATAACCAAGGCCAACTGAGATTATGATAGGTTCCGCAATCAATCACTATAAGATCCTCGATAAGCTCGGTGAGGGAGGCATGGGAGTAGTCTACAAAGCCCAGGACACCAAATTCGAAAATTCCCCGCCAGCGATTCTCCGCGAGTGGTTGGAATTTTCAGAATCCCGCCGCTTTATGGCGGGACTCGACGAAGAGAGGCACCCAAGATGATCGGACAGACGATTTCACACTACAAGATTCTGGAGAAGCTCGGTGAGGGTGGTATGGGCATTGTCTATAAGGCCCAGGACACCAAGCTCAACCGCACTGTCGCTCTCAAGTTCCTCCCCGAACACATCTCGGCATCCGAGGCAGACACAGCCCGCTTCATGCAGGAAGCCCAGGCTGCCGCCTCGTTGAACCATCCGAACATCTGCACGATCCACGGGATCGAAGAAGCGGATAAGAAGAATTTCATCGTCATGGAATTTGTGGACGGGCAAATGCTCCAGGAGAAAAAATCCTCCCTCTCGATGAAGCAGGCGCTTGATATCGGGATTCAGATTGCGGAAGGTTTATCTGCCGCTCATGAAAAGGGAATTGTCCATCGGGACATCAAGCCCGAAAATATCATGATCCGCAAGGACGGGCGCGTGCAGATCATGGATTTCGGATTGGCGAAATTGCGGGGGGCCTCAAGACTCACGAAGGAAGGCAGTACGGTTGGAACAGCCGGTTACATGTCCCCCGAGCAGGTGCAAGGACAAGAGACGGATCATCGTTCGGACATTTTCTCGCTCGGTGTTCTACTTTATGAGATGCTCTCAGGTCAGCCCCCCTTTAAAGGTATTCATGAAACCGCCATTAGCTACGAGATCGTGAATGTCGATTCTCGGCCACTGTCCTCCATCAAGTCGGAAATTCCGCCGGAGCTGGACGGAATCGTACTCGAGTGTCTGCAAAAAGACCCGAATGAGCGCGCGCAATCCTCAAAGCAAGTCGCCATCGACCTCAAACGCTACAAACGCGAATCAAGCCGCGAGCGTGTCAGTCACGTGACGTCAGCCCAACCCGCGATGAGGACTTCGGGTATCGGCAGGCCTGAGATCTCTCAGACCGAAATGAGCGATCGCAACGAATGGACGCGGAAGACTCCCTGGATCGTATCGACCTTCTGCTTCATCGGAATGATGGCCTTCGCACTTTTGTATCTGTTTGAACCGTCCGCCGATCGGACGGTCGTTCGTTCGTCGCTCCTTCCCCCGGAAAAAGCGGGCTATTCGAGTCTGTATGGCGGCGGGCATTTCGCGATCTCCGCTGACGGATCGAAATTGGCGTTCGTTGCGATCGATTCCACCGGCCGGAGCCGTCTTTGGGTTCGTGCGATGAATTCGTTTACCTCCCTCCCGCTCCCGGGTACGGAAGGAGCTGCCTTCCCTTTCTGGTCGCCCGACAATCGGTTTATTGGCTTCTTCTCGGGCTCGAAACTGAGGAAGATCGAGGCGGTGGGCGGACCGCCCACAGCGATCTGCGACGCCCCCGACGGCCGCGGTGGAACGTGGAACAAGGACGGCGTCATTGTGTTCGCACCGAACTGGATCGGCGGACTGTATCAAGTTCCGTCTGCCGGTGGGTCTCCCACCCTCATCACAGCGCTCGATACGACACACCGTGAACAGACGCACCGTTGGCCGACGTTCTTGCCCGATGGCGAGCACATCCTTTATTACGCGCGCTCCAGCGCCGGCGGTACGGAGGCGGACGCAGACGCCATCAAGATTACGTCGATCGACGGGACCGGCAACAAACGCTTGTTCTCAGCTTCTTCCAACGTCGAGTACGCCTCCGGCCACATCCTCTTCGTCCGACAATCGGTGGTGATGGCGATGCCATTCGACGCGAGCAGCCTGACGGCCTCCGGTGAAGCCATTCCCATCGCTGAACAGGTCGGATACGAGGTCAACTTCAACAGGGGCCATTTCGCCGTATCGAACAATGGAATCTTTGTGTATCAGACCGGCTCCTCGACAAGCGGAATTCAGATGACATGGGTCGACCGAACCGGCAAGACGCTGAGAAAAGTAGGTGAGCCCGCTTTGTTCGGCGGGGGGCAGCTTTCACCCGACGGGAAACGGCTTGCGGTCTCGGTCTTTGAGCCTCAATCGCGAAATCGCGACATCTGGGTCTATGACCTTGCACGAGACGTTCGTACTCGGTTCACATTCGACCCGGGGGTCGAGGAATACCCGGTTTGGTCGCCCGACGGAACCCGCCTGATGTATGCTTCCGATAAGAAAGGTCATCTTGACATCTACCAAAAGGCGGTCGGCGGAGAAGGTAGCGAGGAACTCCTTGTTGAATCCACGTTGGACAAGTATCCGACCGACTGTTCATTCGATGGGCGATTTCTGTTGTACTACACTTCCGGCGACCCGATCGCAAAATCGAACCTATGGAGCCTGCCGCTCAAAGGGGATCGGACACCCGTGCCGCTTTACCAGGCCGAGTTCGAGGAACAGGATGCAACATTCGCGCCGAACGGTAAATGGATCGCCTATACATCGACCGAATCCGGCAGACCCGCTGTGTATGTCCGACCATTCCCTGGGCCGGGAGGAAAATGGCAGATCTCCACGTCCGGACTCAATCTTGGGACATTGATCGTGGCATCACGATGGAATCGCAATGGGAGAGAACTCTATTATCTCTCCGAAGATCAGCGGGTGATGGTGGCGGAAGTAAACGGCAGCGGTTCGTCTTTTGAAGTGGGGGCAGTGCGGGCATTGTTTGACGGACGTGCGGACAGAACGATGTTCATTCAAGCCGTAAGTGCTGACGGTCAGCGCTTCCTCATGGCGACCGCTGCAGGACAATCGTATATCCCATTGACGCTTGTGCTCAATTGGGATGAGGAACTGAATACAAAATGATCGGTCAGACCGTTTCACATTATAAGATCTTCGAAAAGTCCCGCCCCGAACGGTGTTCGGGACGAGGATCCTCGTTCCACTCCCTGAGCGGAACGGGACTCGGCGAAGTCCCAAAATGGCCCACGAGCGTTTCTCAGCGAGTGGTTGCCATTTTGAGGATCCCGCCGTTTCACGTTTTGTGTGTCCCGCCGCTCTTTGGCGGGATTGGCGGGAGCAGAAAGCCGAGGTGTCTATGATCGGCTCGACCATTAGCCATTATAAGATCTTAGAGAAACTAGGTGAAGGCGGAATGGGCGTGGTCTATAAAGCCCAGGACCTGAAGCTCGACCGCCTCG
>JBBDYD010000184.1:0-1957 GCA_040901865.1 Bacteroidota bacterium
ACCGCTTTATCACAACCCACCACTCCATTCTGCGGGACGGCGGATCCATCACCTCAACAGATCCTCGAACAACGGAGCAGCTTCAACTACTGGATTGCCAGCGGCAATAATAGCGTTCAAACCGTTGCAGACTATGTTTATATACCCGTGGCGTTTCACGTCGTTCGAAAGGACGATGGCTCCAATGGTGTCACGAACGAACAGATCCAGAGCCAGATTGCCATCCTGAACGAGAACTTTGCCGGCTCCCCGTTCCGGTTCTTTCTCCACAGCATCGATATCTCCAACAATACCTACTGGAGCACCCAGATCAGGACCGATCCTCCCGCTGCGGTCGAGATCGAGATGAAGAATGCCCTCGCCATTGATGTAACCCATGTGATGAACTTCTACACGGTGAGTTCAATCGACGGTTTTTCCGGATACGCCCGACTCCCAGAGACCCTCCTAGAAACCAGCAAGCTACATGGCGTTGTGCTCGATTATCGGGCGATGCCGGGCGGGAGCTTACCGAACTACAATCTAGGAAAACTGGGCGTCCATGAGGTAGGTCATTACTTGGGCCTGTATCATACGTTTGCGAACAATTGTGACTCCACAGGTGATGCCGTCGACGATACACCTTATCAGGCTTATGGATTTTGGGTTTTCGATTGCGATGATTTCGATTCCTGTCCTGGTGGAGGAGTCTACGAAGGGTTGGACCCGGTGCACAACCATATGAACTACTCAGATGACAATTGCCGCATTGAATTCACCAGTGGACAATTCGCCCGGATGAATCAACAAATGGCACAGCACCGCCCTTCCATCTACGGAACCATCGTTTCAATCAATCAAACGAAGGAAAATGGCAGCACATTCGCAGGAACAAGCGTGGGCCGATGGGAGGGGATGTCGTTTAAAAACTACTTCGTTCCCTTCTCTTTCCAACAACTGTCCGGTACTCCGTTTGTCCTGCGCGGAAACCAGGACCTGCACTCGGGAGAAAAGTACAATCAGTGGAATGATCTTCCGGACGTCATTAATCATCGAACATTCATAGTTGGAACAGTGACAGAAGCTGTCTCCCGGTTCAGGGGTGCACATCAAGCCACTCTCGAGACGTCGATCAACGGAAACTCGGCTGGGAATGTCGTTCAATTCAAAGACCCATGGCTTGTTGATGATTACACCGATCCAATGGGCCAGCGTAACAGAGACACAAACGCGGTTTTCTATTTGGTGCCGTCGGGAACCTACAACATCGGCCTCGAAACCAACTACCAAGGCGTGTTCTTGAATCAAAGCGGACCACCGAATTTTCCCCCACCTTACTACTCAGTCAAAGTCCCTCTCATCACCACGATCAATGGCTCAACGGCATTTTTTGCCGGTTGGAGCTACGATCCTGCTTACATCAGTCTCGGTCAGCCCGAGCCAAGTCCCTCTGGCTACGACCAAAAGGCAGTTGTCTTCAAACAGGCCGGGGCAACACTCACAGCCCAATATTCACACTCAACAATCTCCCTAAATACGACACTGCCCGCCGGCACCTATCCCATTGCAGGATCGCTGACGGTATCCTCAGGCGTGACACTGACCTTGAGCCCCGGCACAACGCTCGAGTTCCCAACAGGCGCAACGCTCACCGGAAGCGGCAAGATTACCGCAGACGGTACTTCAGGCCAGAAGGTCATTTTCACCAGACGAAGTGGGTCGAACGACTGGCAGGGGATCAGTCTCTCAGGCTCCGGGGCTAACGGTTCGTTGCTCCGGCACTGCACGATCTCCTATGCCAAACAGCCTGTTGTCGTCAATTGGGTCAGCAGTCTTACGATCAACCTCTCAACAATCAACAACTCAAGCTTCTACGATGAAAACTTTGACGATGCAGCGGCCCTCCGGTTTTATCATTCATCACCCACGATCGAATTCGTGACCATCAAGGGCCAGTCCAACTCCTGGAACGGAGTGC
>JBBDYD010000185.1:0-1931 GCA_040901865.1 Bacteroidota bacterium
ACCATGCCTTCGTGCTCTAATAAAGCATTTCTGCAAATGATCATCCACCATTCCCACCGCTTGCATGTATGCATAGCAAATGGTCGATCCGACAAATCGGAACCCGCGTTTTTTCAGGTCTTTGCTCATCGCGTCGGATTCACGTGATGTGGCTGGGACCTTCTTCATAGAACGCCGTCGTTTGACAATCGGCTTCCCTCCGACAAACTGCCAAATATAACGATTGAATGAACCAAATTCCTCCTGAACTCTCAGGAAGTATCTCGCATTCCTGACCGCCGCCTGGATCTTCAGCCGGTTGCGGACGATCCCGCTATTCTTAAGTAGTGAACGAACGTTCGCACTCGTGTATCTCGAGATTTTCTCCGGGTCGAATCCGTCAAATGCTTTTCGGTAGTTCTCGCGCTTCCGCAGAACGGTAATCCAGCTCAATCCGGCCTGGGCGCCTTCAAGAATCAACATCTCAAACAACTTGCGGTCGTCATGGGTCGGTCGGCCCCACTCGTGGTCGTGGTAGATGATAGAAAGGGGATCTGAGAGACACCAGGGGCAACGGCGGGGCATGGGGAGCTTTTTCAGAAGATTAATTCCCAGAAATGCAGTCAGAGATCAAAAGAGTGGTCCAGACCAAGTCGAAAATTAAAACATCAAAGGACAAACTGAAATGAAAAGGAAAAATGAAAAAAGAAAGTGTGGTTGTTCTGTGATAAACACGTCACAAACCGATATTTCCTTTTTCTGTTTGCGGTTTTATCTCTTTTTACTCCTTGCATTTTTCTTTTTCATCCGAGTCCAATATTGGGACCGATTCCGCTTCAGCACTCGTGACGCAACCAGACCCGGGATTTATTTCGGTGCGGTGGAGTCTGTGGTCATCCTCTCATCCACTTCGGCTCATTCTTTCTTAAACAACGACTCGAGAGAGAATCTGCGCGAAAAGTAGTGTTCCTTCCAGCCCGGCGCTGCCCGGTCTAACAGAAGTGCCTCTGCGGCGCCAAAAGGATAGAAAGCAGATCGCCGACTTTCTTTGAGGCGCATTGTCCTCAGTTGGGAAAAAATTTCAAACCGGATGCCGCGGGATTCGTCTTTGAAAGGGCGAAAGTCTTCGAGTTCACGAAACGCCTCTGTGGGTTCATACTCTTCGGCAATCATTTCCACCGCCCTGACCTCCGTGAAGCGCGCAATTCCCTCCTGCCAGAGTTGGAAGGAAAAATACCGGTAGTCGGATGGTTGGAGGGTTCGATTGAACTCGTTCCGAAATTCGATGTAGCGGTTCAAATGCACAATGAATTCCGGATTTGGCGAGAGAAGTGTTTCGCGAAGCCTCCTGGAAAGAAGCTGAAACTGCAGTGAAATTTCCATGGAATCGTACGGAAACGGATAGTTCAGCATCCACATGCCCGACTGATCCCCTCCGCTAAGGTCGAGTTCCCTGACGCTCGCGTAGTAGTCGCGCTGACTCTGCTGGAGCTGATGGAAATGCTCATGCAGAAGCGTGATGACCCATCGCGTGGATCGTCGAGCCTGCGTGTTTTCTGCCTGGCCAACTACAACCGTTGGGAGTCCGCTGACGGCCGGGAATGTTGCCAGGAGGTTCGGTTGATTGACACGTTCGCGAAAATAAATGTCGCTTTGGAGCAACGAATCATATCCGAGGAACGTGAAATCGCTCGATGGCCGTGGGTGTCGTACCAGGAACTCTGTTTCCGGAGTCACCAATAAGAGGGCGAATGGAATCACTTCCCAGTCCTTCCAGAGCCTGCCCCGGAACTGGTCCGCCACGCGAAAAGCCTCGGCGATTCTGATGCGATCAAGCTCCGGAATGCGAGGCGGCTGGAGCTCCGGAAATGGGGACCAGAGAGAGATCGCCGTGGCGACGAACACGAGGATGGATGAAATGCTCATGTGAAATGCACCGGTGAAGTGCAAAA
>JBBDYD010000186.1:0-13228 GCA_040901865.1 Bacteroidota bacterium
CTCCGAATGTGACGATCGTCGAAGTCAACGGGAAATCGGTGGAATTCGAAAGGGAAGGCGACTACGTTCGGGTAAGGCAAAAGGACCATGTCACAATTGAAGTTGTGTCTCCGAAGGACAGCACGCTCTTTGTCGGATTAAACAATCGTCTCTCCGTGCGGATCGTCAATCCCACAAACTCGCCAGTACGCGGTTCCCTCTCCATCAAGCTGTCATCCGATTGGAAAGAACGCGTCACGAGTCAGCTTCAGTGGTGGGGCGGAGTGGTAAACCTGCTTCCGCTTAACAAGGGTTCAGTGCGGCGCACCGTTGAACCCGGGAAGTATCGGGAAGACGCCGGCTGGATCAACGGAGCTTCTTCTGCGGAAGTGGCGATTGCAGCCCGAGGCTCTCAGGTTGTTGACCTTGTGCTCGATGTTCCGAACGATGCACCGCCTGTGACGTATCTTGCAACGATGCATTTTGCCGGAACCACTCTCGGACGATCGTTCACAGTTACACATCCGGTCACTGCGGATATCAGAATGCCCAACGGGAAAAGTGCCCGGATCGAAATCGTCCTGGCAAATCATACGAATAGCACACTCCCCGTTACGGCACGGGTTCACCCGGAAACCTACTGGAAAACGGAAGGATCTCTCTCACAGCGCGTTTCCCTCAAGCCGCACGAAAAAGCAACATTCAGTGTCCCGGTTCAATTGGGAGCTTATTCAGCCGGGAACCAGTTTTATCCTGTTCAGGTATCAATGCAATCCGGCGGGTTTTCCGTGAAGATCGAGCGTGACCTGTACGCAGGGATTGCTCATTTTGCCAGGAAGGCGCCTTCTCTCGATGGGAGTTGGAACGGATGGAACCGGTCGAATCCCATGACGATCGACAAACCGACACAAATCCACAAACTCCTCCTGGGCAACCAGCCGTGGGGCGGCAAGTCCGATTGTTCCGCGAGAATCTACGCAATGTATGATGAGCGGTATCTGTACGTCGGTGCCGAGGTATCCGATCAGACCAACGTTACAACGTGGAATTTTCCCGCAATGAGTTATCCATGGGACACCGACTGCATGGAAGTCGTTTTGGACACGCGGACAGGGGCGGACCAGGGCTATGATCCGCCAACGCCAGGGTTGTACCGGCATCTTTCTCTTGCCGAGTACCGAAGGACAGAATTCACACAGGACCGGTGGCAAGGTGGGGGAGCGGGCGGGCCCACATTGCCGAAGCCGCTGTTGGTTGAGAATGCAGAAACGTACTATACGAAAACCGATTCGGGATATGTCCTCATTTGCCGTTATCCTCTCACGAGCTTGCCGGAGGGAACCGTCAAGCCTGGGCACAAGATCGGATTTGACGTGGCGGTGAATGATAATGATGGAACGACCTATCGGAAGAACGTTCACATTTGGGCCGGATTCACTTCAAATCAGACATGGTGGGATTTGGGATCGATGGGCGCGCTGATTTTTGGGGAGAGAGAATGATTGCACGGCATGGAATGGAATTCCATGCCTGTGAAAGCACGAATCCCTGGCAGGATCAGAATAACAATCCGTCAGGATTTTGCGCTCTATGAAGGCATCCATTTCTAATGGATGCCTGCTGAGGAAATTCACAACAAAACAGGAACCATACCGTGTCTGCAAAAAAAAGAACAAAAGCGACAACGCCGGCGAAGAACAAACTTCCTCTACTTCCCACAAGCGTCATCGGGAGCTACTCCTTTCCGAGGTGGCTCGACGAAGTGCGCGCGCTTGCCGCGCAGGGAAAGCTCACTCCCGCACAACTCGAAGAGGCTCACGATAACGCGGTCAAATCGGCCATCAAGGATCAGGAAATGGCCGGTGTGGACGTTATCACCGACGGTGAAATTCGCCGCGAGACCATGGTATATTTTTTTTCAAAGCGAATCCATGGCTTTGATTTTGCCCATGCAAAAATGCACGCCATCGGCGACTTGGATCCGAGCATTCAAATGCCCGATCCTGTGATCAACGAAAAAGTGCAATGGAAACAGAGTCTCGGCATGGACGTTCATTTCCGATTCCTGAAGGAACAAGCTGTCGCCGGGACGAAAGTGTGTGTGACAGGTCCGCACATGCTCGCTAAACGCGCTACCGATGAGTATTACAGGAACGACAAGCAACTCGTTTTTGATCTCGCAGACATCCTGAACAAAGAACTTCGGGATCTCGTGAGTGCCGGTTGCGACTTCATTCAGATCGACGAGCCGGTGTGGGTCGGATATCCGAAAGACATGCCCTGGTTGGTCGAATCGTTTAATCGTCTTGTCAACGGTGTCAAGGCAAAGATCGGCCTTCACGCGTGTTACGGAAATTATCAATTGAAGAAGCTTTTTAAAGGACAGTACGCTGATTTGTTCCCGGCTATTCTTGAAACGAATGCCGATCAGCTCTGCTTTGAGTTTGCCGTCTCTGACGGGGTCGGTCTTGAACTGTTCAAGCAATACAAAACGAAGAAAGAGATCGCCGTCGGCGTCATTGATGTAAAAAACGAAGAAGTTGAAACGGCGGCTGTCGTTGCGAAGAGAATCCGCCAGGCGCTGAAGTTCATCGATCCCGAATCCATGTGGATTGTGCCGGATTGCGGAATGAAATTCATGCCGCGGGAGCGGGCGTATGGAAAGCTGAAGTCAATGGTTGAAGGTACCCGGATCGTTCGCAGGGAACTGGGAAAAGCATAATGGGAAGGAAGGCGGCAGGCAGTTCGCGTACACCGGAGCGGACGTTCCCCTGGTTGCGGAACCTGAGTGATTTTCTTGTGGGAAGTCTCCGCACCTCGCGCTCGTTCAATGCTGCGGACTACATGCGCCAGCTCGCCGAGCAGGGATTTACCCATGTGACCATCAACGGGCTCGGAGTCGATCGTCCGTTCGAGTCAGGACCCCCGGGCGATGTGTATTCGTGGTTCTATGACTATAGTCCGGACCTGGACCAATTCGTCGAAAGCACCCTTTTCAAGGGAGTATATCCCGCTGAGTATCTTCGCAAGAACCTGGAATTCCTGAAGCAGAACGCCCGACTGGCAAGGGCCAACAGACTCGTGCCCGGCCTGCATATTAATTCCCCTCGCTCGATGCCGGAATCATTCTGGCAGCAATATCCGTTTCTGCGTGGGGCCCGGATCGATCACCCCAGGGAAAGCTTTCTTCCGCGGTACACGCTTGCAATGGCGCATCCGACGGTGCAAGCGCATTACAGCGAACTCGTTTGTAATGTCATGGCCGAGGTTCCGGAGATCGGATTCGTTCACGTCTGGACGAATGACAGCGGGGCAGGATTTGAATTCACCTCATCGTTGTATGCAGGGAGGAATGGCGGACCGTATCTTATCCGTGAATGGAAGAGCGACGAGGAGATTGAACGGAAGGCCTCTGAAAATGTTCTAACGTACTATCGCTTGCTGAGGGATGGGGCAAGAGCCAGGAATCCCGAGTTCCGCCTTGTCTGCGATCTCGGTCCCTTCTACAAAGAGCGGCCATATATTGTGCGGGAATTAGGGGATGGAATCGACGCGGGATCGTTCGGGTATTTTGAAGGTCCTGAATTCAAGGACGAAGCACGCGTCCTCAAAAAGGCCGGGGCGCTTACCCACAGGAAAATCGACATAGCAGACATGAACGTCCTCGGCGTTCCGTTTCCGCGTCTTGTCTACGAGCGGCTGACCGGGGCGCTGAGTCGCGGAGATCGCTGGATACTCACAGCCACGACGCCTCGTTCCATTGCCCCGTACGATATTAACGGCGAAGTACTCAGCGCGTTACAAGCGGATAAACGAAAGAAACTTGGCAACATCATGCACGATGCGGCGGTACGGTGGGTGGGTGCAGGAGGAGCACAATTGCTGGTGACGCTTTGGAACCTGTCTGATAAAGCTGTGCGGAGCTACCCATCGGGGATCCCCTACAGCACGTTCAGTTTTCCCTGGTTCCGGCTATGGGTGAGGCCCTTTGTTCCGAATATCGACGCAATTCCTGAGGCAGATCGCGCATACTATGAAAAATATCTCATTGCGACGTTCAACAATCCCACGCGTGTGGATTTGAATAACGACATGTTGTGGAATTTTCTAACAGTGAAGGAAGCCGGACGCAAGAAGGCAATCATTGCAAAGAACGTACTGCCGCCGCTTGATTCTGCCTTGAAAACGTTGGCAACTCTTCGACGGAACGGTGGCAGTCTCGAAGGAGTATTTGCCGACCTCGAGATACGACTTAAGGCGGCCCGATGCTTTTATACGCTTATGCGAAATCTAACTGCATGGATTGAGGGAGTGCATGGATTTCTTCGCGCTCGCACCCCGGGGGAGAAGAAACGTTTCAGGAAAATTGTCCTTGAGATGGTGGATTCGGAAATTGCCAACACAATGGATCTTCTCGCATTATGGGAAATCAGCCCCGTGGATTTCATTCCGATTTCACATTCCGACGAATCCCTCCATATCTACGGTCAAAATTTTGGAGACTTGTTGAAGAAGAAGATTGCGTTGATGGAACAATACAGGACTGATGAGCCGTATGTTGATCCGAAGTATATGTGGAGATTGAAATAGTGAAGAGCGAAGGGGGAAGGGTGAAGAGTGGGGGTAAGAATGAATGGGGGGATGAGAGTATGGGGGGATGAGAGTATGAGGGGATGAGAGTATGGGGGGATGAGAGTATGAGGGAATGCTTGGGAGGTAGCGATTGAGAATCAATTTCGAGTATCCATCCTCGACCTGAAACCTGAAACCTGAAACTGCTTCATCTCTTATGAAAACTCTTTTGCTTTGTTTCACTTTTGTTGTCCTCTCTCCCGCACAGGAGCGCGTGATCGATTACCGGTTCGCCCCTGATTACTTTCATACGCCTGTTGGTTTTCCCGACGATTGGCAGAAAACGATGGTAAACGAACGGGGAGCCCTGCTGCTGGATTTCGGACCAGGACCGTATGTGAGAGCGAACACCATTATCGGGGTGGGTGTCGGGGGAGCGGAATTGCAGGTGACATCACAGCGTCTTGAGCGAGGCGATATTCCCATCGTGATGACATCGCTCAGTGCAGGCAAAGGCAAAGTGGCGGTGAAAACGTTTGCTGTTGTGCCGCGCGCGATACAGTCGACACCGGAGACGGAGAACCCCGGAGTGTATCGGCGACTTGGACTCACCGGCGGCATCGCCTGGGCCCACCCGAAAGGAAACGTAGATCCGGCATTCCGCAACGTGGCCTGGGGAACCAACAGGCCGATCCTGTATGAGGTGAAGGTGCCTCCGGGATCACGGAAACGCGTTGCCCTGGGAATCTGCGAAAGCTACAGGACAATTCCGGGATTGCGAATGATGGAGTTTCATGTGGAAGGAGCGTCCGTCCGCACCGTCGATCCGATTGCCGAGGGAGAACAGAACCGGCCGGTGGTGGCTTTTTTTGATGCGCAGGATGCCGATCAGAACGGGATGCTCGTGATTGAAACCAGGGCTTCGGCAGAATGTCGCGACCCGAATGTCATTCTGAACGGGATCTGGGTCTTTGCTGAACATTCCCCGATAAGCGCCGAGGAAGTTATTGGGGGCAGCGGCAGAAAGAAGGCAGAGATCTTCGTTGACTGCGGGCAGGAGTTGGAGGTTCAGAACTTCCCGACCCGAATCGATGCCATGATTATTACTGCGGAGCAGCTGGTGGGGCCTCTGATGCTGTTGATACAATCGGCAAGAGAACTCGAATTCGATTCTCGTTCAGGAGTTCTTACGTACGACGGAAGACCGTTTGTGGCGTCTCGTCCCAAGGTTGTTTCCGGCCGCAAAACTGAAAAAGGATGGGA
This sequence comes from Bacteroidota bacterium, assembly GCA_040901865.1. Classification (GTDB taxonomy): domain Bacteria; phylum Bacteroidota; class Ignavibacteria; order UBA10030; family UBA10030; genus JBBDYD01. The sequence continues at coordinate 5,815 of JBBDYD010000186.1, forward strand.
GCTGGTATTCCCGAAGGGTGCCCAAAAGGCAGAGGTGATCGTAATCCACGGGACGCGCTTGCCTGCGAACATCGCTGTTGTCCCCGATCTGACGAAGGAACGGACACGCACGATTCAATGGTGGAAGAATTCGAAACTTCCGTTTGGCCGGATTAAGCTCGCGGAAAAGGAAATGCAGCACCTGTTTGACGCCAGTGTCCGCACGTTGTATCAAAACAGGGATATCGTTGACGGTAAACCGAATTTTCAGCCCGGCTCGACTGTGTACCGGGGGCTGTGGATCGGTGACGCCATCTATTGTATAGAGTCCGCTGCCATGCTCGGAGACACCATGAGCGCCCGGCTTGCAGTCGAGGGGATGTTCCCCTTTCAGGAACCCGGCGGAAAAGTCAAGGTCATGTTCCCGATTGAAATGCAGCGCGAGACGCCGATGCTCATATGGGTGATGGCCCGGTATGCCCGTCTCACCAATAATCGCGCGTGGGTCAAAGTAAACTGGAACCGTGTTGTCGCCGCGATGAATCATATTCGTACCTCTCGCCAGCAAACTCTCAAAGATCCGGCTGCTCCGCACTATGGACTGATGCCGCCGGGCTTTGTTGACGGCGGAATAGCAGGCCTGACAGCCGATTACAGTAGTGTGTTCTGGGCCCTGACGGGCATCGAAGCCTCAATCGATATGGCGAAATGGGTCGGGGATACGAAGAACGAAAAGGAATGGCAGTCACTCTACAATGATTTGCTCGGATCATTTCACACAGCGGCCAGGCGGGATATGCGACGCGATGTTTACGGGAATTTATATCTCCCCGTCAAAGTAGCGGATACGTCTACAACGGATGTTCCTCAAAGAGCGCAATGGGCCATTTGCGAACCGATCACACTGTCATCCATGTTTCCCCCGGGGGATTCTCTTGTTCTTGGCTCGCTTGCCCTCCTGGACTCCTCCTGCGTACAAGGTTTGCCGGTAACCATCGGATGGATGAACGGCGGCATTGGCGTCTGGTATTCTCCGCTCTATGGTTTGGCACATTTCATCGAAGGAAATACGGAACGCGCGATTGACGTGCTGTATGCTTTCGCCAATCATGCAACGCCGCACGGTGCCTGGGCAGAAGAGCAAATGCCGAAGGGCGTGAGCTCTCGAACAACGGGAGACTTTCCCACGACCAGCGCAACCGCAGGTATGCTTCGCTCGGTCTTGTATATGCTGGCGTTGGAACGCGGGAACAAGCTCGAGCTGCTGCGCGGAATCCCTGAGTCATGGCTGAAACCCGGAGCTTCCGTCCGGATGAAGGACGTACTGACCAGGTTTGGGAAGATCTCATTTGATGTTTCCATTTCGAAAAACGGAAAGACCGGGAAAATTGCCGTGACTCCCATTGCCTGGGCAGATGCAGATGATGCGATGGCTCAATACACTGACAGCATCGCCAAACTCGAGCTCCGGCTTGAGGCATTCAAAAAAGCAGGATTCAAAACTGCAAACGGACGGGACCTGCCGGATGTTCTCCCTGCAGCGTGGGGACGGATATTAAAGTTGGAGATTCGGCGGGCGGACTGAGGATCATTGCTCAACGTTCTTTGAAATGCCGGAAGGCCAGCTGGGTAGACTATGACTTCACTTGAGCGTTCCCTTCGCGCCATTCGCTTCCAAAACCCGGATCGCGTGCCGGTGATTCCGCAGACACATATCTGGTCGCTCTATCAGTACGGAAGCAGCAGTGAAGCATGCATGAACAATGGCGACCTGTATGCCGAGCTTCAGTTGAAAGCCCTGCAGGACTTCAGGTGGGACGGCGTCTTCGTTGCAACGGATAGTGTCGCCCTGGCTCATAGTCTGGGCGCGCCGGTTGAGCATACCGAAATCGGAGTAGCGCCGGCTTCAAGAGGATTGCTGGAGGATTTAAAAGACGTCGCGACGCTCAGGCCACCAGACCTCCGGGAGACGAGATTAAATGAGTGGGTGAGAGCAACCCGCCTTTTGGTCCAAGAGGTCGGTGAACAGGTCTTGATCATCGCCAGGGCCGATCAAGGACCTTTTTCCCTGGCCTGTCAGTTGCGCGGCATGCAGGATTTCATGATGGAAATTGGAACGAGGGAACATCCTGAAGACATCCACCGGCTGCTCCGTTTCAGCACAGAATATGTCTGGCAATTTGCGGCTTTACTTCTTGACGCAGGAGCACATGTTGTTTCAATCGGAGACGCCCTGGCAAGCGGGAGTCTTATTGCTCCGGCCACGTTTGAAGAGTTTGCATTTCCCTACCAGCAGGAAATTGCCCGGCGGGTACATCAGCGGGGCGGACTGCTCAGCATTCATGTGTGCGGGCAAACCACGCCTGTCATGAGCCGACTGGTTGCAACAGGAGCCGATGTTCTGGAATTTGACGCTCAAACGGATTTTGAAACGGCGTGCAACGCGGCACGGGGGAAATCGTGCCTGCTGGGGAACGTGGAGACGTCGGGCGTCATGACGTTTGGATCTCCCGACGCCGTTGTCGAGGAATGCCGGTGGCGTTTGGAGAGGATAAAGCCTGAGAGTGGCTACATTCTCAGCTCCGGTTGTGCCTTGTCGCCGAATGCGCCGGCCGAAAATATTCACGCTATGATTCGAGCGGCAAACGAATTCGGAGAATATTGACTGTGAATCGAGGTGCTTTAACATCTTTAAAGGAGGAGTTACGCATGAGCACGCAGCAAGGAATTATCCTGACGCCTGAACAACTAAACCATTTTAGGGACAAAGGCTATGTCGTTGTTCCCAATCTGCTCACAGAAGATGAAGTTGATGCGTTTGTGGACTACGAAGCAAAACAGGATGCCGAATGGCGGAATCATCTGGATAACCACAAGCGCGATGACCATTGGGGCCGGGTGGCACGGCACCCAAATATCGTCGGCGGGATCCGGCAAATTCTTAAGACACAGAAACCAATGATCGTTCAAACGATGTATCTCGAAAAAAGGCCGGCGGAGCCCGGAAAGGGGACGGCGTTGCACCAGGATAGTCACTATCTCCCGAATGACCCCAATACCCTTATGGCCTGTTGGTTGGCGATGAGCAATACGGATGGCGAGAATGGCGGATTGTGTGTCGTGCCCGGAAGCCATACGAAAGGGCTTTACTCCACCCACAAAGCAACCGATTCGAAAGACCACCAGGTCTGGGAAACGGAACATCTGATGAGGGACCGGAGCGGAAAGGAATGGAAACAGAAATTCTACTCGTTCGAAATTGATGGGCTTGATCGGAGTACCGTTGCCAATCTGGAAGTTCCCAAGGGTGCTGGAGTCTTCTTTTCCAGCCATACTATTCACGGATCCTACGGGAACAGATCCGCCAACAGGATTCGCAGGGCCTTCGCGACGCACTTCGTCGCAGAGGGAACCTGGGTCCTTAGGGCAGACGTGCAGAATGTCGTACCTGCCGTCTGAATACTCTGCGTTCTCAGCGATTCTCTGCGTCTCTGCGTTGAAAGACCAGGAATAATCAATTAGGGCGATTTAATCGCAGAGGCGCAGAGGTGAAAAGAGAGGCGCGGAGAAGGTGCGAGCGGAAAAACTCATGCACAAAAACTGATTACTATGAAAGAAACTTTTATTCGCTGTGGTGACGAAAAACTTGATGTCCTGTACCCACGGATCAAGAATTTCCTGCTGAATGACATATCCGAATATAATATGTTCGGCACGAAGGTTCGCGGGTATCGAACTCCGGATGCACCAAGTCTGTGGCTTCGCGATTACTCGGACATGATGCGTGCCTTCCGCTACTGGGAGCACGACATGAGAAGCATCGTGGACCATTTTGCCGAAACTCAGACGGAAAAAGGCTGGATTTTTGATTACTTCACGATGACTCCGGAGAAGGTTCCGTGCGAAAGGGAAAATTGGGCCAAGTATGTTCGCGTCCCTGTCGAGGCCGACGTTGAATTCAGGTTTATCAAGGCTATCTTCATGGCATGGCAGGCAACAGGGGATGATGCGTGGATGCGGAAGCTCCTGCCACGGATGGAGAAGGCGCTTGAGTATATTCTGACCGACGAATGGCGTTGGGATAAGAAAACAAAACTGGTGAAGCGGGGTTTTTCAATCGATACCTGGGATTTCGATTACACCGCAGGCCGGCATCCCTGGCTGAACTTCCAGATCAACGAGCATACATTCTGGGGGATCATGCACGGGGATAATTCAGGGTATTACGAGGCGTTCCAACACATGGCCGCGTTCTACCACCACCTGAAGAAGAATGTCCGGATGAAGTACTGGGAAAAGTATGCAGCAGCATTCAGGGCCCGCGCAAACAAGGTATGCTTCAACGGGCGGTTTTACACACACCAGGTACACCTGGTTCCTGTCAAGATTGAAGGTGTGGATGAGACTCAGCAGCTGAGTCTGAGCAATCCCATGGATATCAACCGCGGGTTGGCAACGCACGAAATGGCCGTGGCGATCCTGCGCGAGTATCAACGGCGCGGCGAAACCACCAAAGCGTTCGCCGAGTGGTTTAGCATCGATCCGCCGTTTCCTGACGGTATCTATGGAGATGAGAAGATCGTGAAGGGGGCTTATTGCAACGGAGGCATCATGCCTCTTGTCGGTGGCGAGCTTGCCCGTGCGGCGTTCGAGCACGGATTTGAGGAGTATGGCGTGCGCCAGCTTCGGAAGTATGCGGACCTGACCCAAAAGAACGAAACCTACCTGTGGTACTTTCCCGATGGAAAACCAGCAAGCGTTGAAACCAGCACCAGCCCCGATGCTTCACCCACGGACGCATGGGGATCGTCGGCAATGGTGTATGCACTCATTGAGGGATTAGCGGGAGTAGTTGATACAGGGAAGCTGTATCAGCGTGTACGCCTGTCCCCGCGCTGGCTCTCCGCAGGGCGCGATGAAGCCGAAGTGTCGTGCGTCTATGGCCCATCCGGCGCAGCTCTTCAATACACATTTTCACACAGTCCCTCAGGCAGGACGATCGAACTGGAAATCAAAGGGAATTCCGTCGTTGATCTTCACTTGCTTCTTCCCGTCACTGCGAAACTGACGTCGGTATCGGTGAATGGGAAAAACGTGAAGTCGGCCTACCGGAGAGTTGAATCGAGTTCGTATGCTGATTCATCCTTTTCTGTGAAAAAGAAGTGCCGGGTTCTTGTTAAGTACGAAGTAAAATAGTATTCTCAGCCAGAAAGAGTACAGACATCATGAAACGTAAAGATTTCATCAGGTCAGCCCTGGCCGGTGCCGCGGCAGCCGGGATCATGCCGATTTCCGGTTCGATGTCCGCCGCACCCATCGCGTGGCCGGCGATCAACACCGACGATGAATCCTTCTGGAAATTCGTCCGGTCGCAATTTCCTCTCACGCAGGAGCGGGCTTATTTCAATACCGGGGGACTGGGTGCCTCTCCGTATGCCGTCATTGATGCGGTCAAAGCGAAGATGGATGAACTGGAAAAAATCTCGGAAACGGGACATACCGAGCAATTGTGGAAGGATCTCAAAACAGCAGGGGCAAGCTTCTTCGGGTGTGATCCGGATGAGCTCGCGTTCATGCGCAATGCAACAGAGGGCATTAACGTCGTGTGTAACGGATTACCGCTTCAAAAAGGCGACGAGATCATCACTTCAACCCATGAACATGTGGCCAATGCCGTACCCTGGATTGCTCTTCAACAGCGGCAGGGAGTAACGATAAAGTTCTTTATCCCCTCGACTCAATCGGCTCAGGAAAACATCGATCGTATTCAGAAGCTCATCACGCGGCGCACGCGGCTCATCAGCATTCCGCATGTCACAACAACGACCGGTCAAATCCTTCCGATCAAACAGATCTCCGAGGTCGCGAAGTCGCGGAAGATATGGCTCTTTGTCGATGGAGCACAGTCAGCCGGTATGATGCCTCTCAACCTCCATGACTTGGGTTGCGATGCGTATGCAGCCTGCGGACACAAGTGGCTGTTGGGGCCGAAGGAAACCGGATTTTTGTATGTCCAAAAGGAGATGCAAGACGTCATCACGGCAAAATTCGTGGGGGCATATTCGGATAATGGTTTCGATTTTCAAAAAGGGGAGCTGAAATTTCATCCATCCGCGCAGCGATATGAATACGGAACCGTCAGCGTTCCGTTGCGTGTGGGATTCGGTGCCGCCCTGAACTTCCTCGATCGTATCGGAATTGAGAACGTGTGGAAACGCGACAAACAGCTTTCCGGATATCTCTACGAGAAACTGGCGGCAATCCCGGATATCCGCATTCTCTCTCCTGCTGCTGATTCTGAGAGAAGCGCCATGATTACGTTCCAACACGCAACCATCCCGTACCTGGACATGCAGGCTCACTTGAATACCTATAAACTCAGGACACGAGGAGTAGCAGAGGGTGGAGTCAACGGACTGCGGATCTCATGTCATATCTATAATAGTTACGAAGAAATCGATCGGTTGGTAGAAGGGTTGAAGAGCTTAAAGATGTAAAATGTAAAATGTCCCGAAGGGACCCCTCTTGAGATATCCAATGGAAGGGGGAAAATGGGAGATGGAAAGAGAGTTCTTTCTCCATACTGATTTCTGCTTACTCCTTACTCGAGGCGCTTTATGACGACGCTTAAGCCTGGACCTGAACCTCAGTTTGCCTTCGGCGCGTGGGCGTTTATGGGCGGAATGGATGATCGGTTTGGGAAGGGATATAATCGCTTTCCGCTGAGTCTGGAAGAAGTGTTTGAATTAACTTCAAAGATTCGCGAAATGTCCTATGTGTGTGGGCATTTCCCGAGTGAATTCCCCGATGACCCGGATCGTCTCGCAAAACTTGCGACGGACTATAATGTTGGCATCGGCAGCGTTGTTGCGAAGACATTTGGAGCGGAATATAAGAATGGCGGATTCACGAATCTGAATCCTGCCATCCGAAAGGCCGCCATCGACAACGTTAAACGCGCGATGGAGCTGAACAACATTCTTCGGCCGGTCATGGAGAAGTTGAAGAAACCCCTCGGTTGCCATCACGCTGTTCTCTGGCAGGGGAACGACGGTTCCAATGGACTTTTTCTGTGTGATTATTCGAAGGCATGGAATCTCCTCATCGATGGGTATATCGAGGTGCTGGAGGCTGTTCCCGATTGCCAGATTTGTCTCGAACCGAAATCGGGCGACCCGGCGGAGGATATGTTTGTCCGCGAAACCATCCACGGTCTCTTCATAGCCCGCACAACGGAAGACCGCATCAGGAAACGACTCAGGGATCGACTCCTGAAGGAATCACCCGGTCTGCGCGCAGATGAATTCTTCGATCGGCTCCACGGGATCATTGCACGGTTTCGGGGGAGAATAGTTCAAAATATTGAATATGGACATGCACATATCGCCGGGGGGAAACTCGCGGAGAGCATCTGCCTGGCTCTGGATTTCGGCGT
>JBBDYD010000187.1:0-13030 GCA_040901865.1 Bacteroidota bacterium
CTCTTCCTGAGACTTTCCGGGAAACAAGAAAGCGGGATACTGGCGGGAAAACGTCACCGTGGTTACTGTGTGCCGTTTGGAAAGATGCCTGGCAAGAAGGGCCAAATAGTGCGCAATGCCTCCGCGCAACGGATACGCGGTTCCAACAAGAACGATGTTCAACGGGGTTGATGAGCGCTGCTTCGCCAAATTATTTCACTCCGATTGCCAGCAAACGGTCTCCCAAAAATCCAAGGGTTCTTGTGATGCCATAGTTCGGATAGTGCAGGCCTTTCTTCAGCAATCGTTCTGCGATACTCCCCCGCAGGGTGATTTTTCCCGGCGGCTTGATGCGCTGAATGACTGTTGCCCGGCGGAACCCCGCGCGTGTCAGCGCGGACACGAGCGTTGAAGGCGTGAATTCATTGACATGATACGGCGGCATGGGCATCCTCTTCTGCACTCCCAGGAGAGTGTATCCCGCAACGGCAAGTCTCCCGACAAGGGTGTTGAACATGGAAGGTACCTCAATGGCAACAATTCCGGAGGGTTTCGTCATCTTCCAGACTTTCTTCAGCATTGCGAGCGGTTGGACCAGATGCTCCAAAACATCCCCCATAAAAATCACATCGTAGCAGTCCGGCTTCTCCCGGTACTCTTCAAGAGAACTCTGCTCCACGTTAAGTCCAAATTTGCTTCTGCATTCCTCCGCTCCCAACTTCGCAAATTCAATTCCGCTCACGGTGTAGCCCTGTTTCCTTGCAAAATCGAGAAAATATCCCATGCCGCATCCGATCTCAAAAAAATCACCGGACGGTTTGAAGCTCTTTATATGGCCGAGAATCTCAGGGAACTTCGCCGACCCCGTACGAACCGCGGACTCATAATCGGTTGGCGAGTGTGCACCGCAATCGGCCCCATCGTGGAGAAAATACTCATCGCTGTACAGCAATGCCAATTCGCCGGTCGATGGACGGGGATCGAGGTATACGAAGGAGCAGGACGGGCACTTTTTTGCCTGGAACTTCTTTTGACGGAATTCGTACCAAATCGGAAATTGCTTTGCTCCTGAAGATCCGCAAAGCGGGCAAGCAGCCATCATTGCGCGGAGGTCTTGAGAAGGCGCACGCAGGACTCGAGCACACGGGAAACCGGCAAATGCTCCATGCACCGATACTGGGAATTTGTGCAGGCGGCCTGATAGAAACATTGACAGGGGCGATCCGGTTCGACAAGAACCCCGTTTCCGTACAGCTCGAATTCATGGCGGTTGAAAATGTTATTCAAGAGGACGGTGGGTTTCCCGAGTCCGATCGAAATGTGCAATGCCATCGTCACTCCGGTGACCACCAGAGAACATTGGTCCACGAGGTTGATGAACTGGGGGAGAGGGAAATGGCCTGGATATATTGCACCGGTCCTGGCGGCCAGTTTCTTGTTTTTCAGGTGCTCCTGCTCGCCGCCAAGAAGCACTACCGTATACCCTTTCTTCTTCAACCCTTTCGCAAGAGCTACCCAGTTACGGTCGTCCCACAATCGCGACACCCATCGTCCACCACAACCCGTGTTCAATCCAACGATCGCCTTTTTTTTATTCAGCTTCCATGAATATCCCCCCGATGAAAACGAATCGAGGATGTAGCGCTCTCCGGCAAACTGAAATCCGCAGATCTCGAATATTTCCTGAAGATAGCTTTTAGTGTTTGCCTTGCTCGAATCGTCAAAAACGCCGGTGAGGAATTTGTGTTCCGCGGCTTCGTCGGCCGGGGCAGGCAACCCGTCACGGAGGATAAACCCCTGTTTCCGGTCGGCGGACAGCTGCGTAGCAAGCGCGCAGGCCTCGCGATCTTTGTCGAGATTGATTACAATGTCAAAGTGGATGGATCGCAAGGTGACCAGACTTTGCAGAGTCCACGGAAGAATGTCGTCCACGGCGGAAGGTACGACTTCAGGAGTGTAGGTGAGCCAGGTAATGCGCGCTCGCGGGTGCGCCTCTTTGAGTTTTCGCAGGAGCGGAGTCGTGCGAATGACGTCGCCGATCGCACCGAGCTTGATAAGGAGAATCCGACGGTCTGTGGGATCGTACAACGTGCAATCGGCTCCTTGTTCGTCCGTGCAATGGACGCCATGTGTTTTGTGGGGAGTGCAGGGGATGTCGCCGCGGAAGTGGCGGCAATCGGTTTTGAGAGAGATCACGCCCGCTCCTACTTCAGCTGTTCCCGGATGGAATGACGCTGATCGGTGCGTTCCTGCCGGGTGATCATTTCACCGAGGAGGCCGATGGAAACAAACTGGACCCCGATGATAATAAAGAGAAAGCCGACCATAAAGAGGGGCCGGTTACTCAGAGAGGTATTACCGAGAAGCCATTCGACGGAGAGGTAGATGTCAATGGCCGCGCCGATGAGAAATGAAATGATTCCCCAAACGCCGAACAGGTGAAGCGGTCTGCGGATGTAGCGGGTGGTGAACAGGACGGTGAGGAGGTCGAGGAATCCCTTGAAGAATCTGCTCATTCCAAATTTTGTCCGTCCGTATTTTCGGGCATGATGCTGAACGATTCTTTCTCCGACCCGGTAACCCGCCCAGTGTGCGAGGGCCGGAATATACCGGTGAAGCTCGCCGTACACATTAATCTCTTTGACAACCTCTCTGCGATAGGCTTTCAGGCCGCAGTTAAAGTCGTGAATCGGAATGCCGGTAAGTTTGGCCGTGACAAAATTGAAAAACCGCGAGGGGATGGTCTTTGAAAGGGGGTCGAATCGTTTCTTTTTCCATCCGGAGATCAGATCGTACGAGTCGTCCAATGCCTTCACGAGTCCCGGGATTTCTGCCGGGTCGTCCTGCAGATCGGCATCCATCGTCACTACGATCTCTCCGGTGGCCTCGGCAAACCCCATGGAAAGTGCTGCAGACTTGCCGAAGTTGCGCCGGAAGCGGATGACCTTGACGTTCGCTGTGTTACCGTGAATCTCTCTGAGAACCCGGAATGATCCGTCTGTGCTGCCGTCGTCGACGAAAATGATTTCAAACTGGATTCCCATTCCCCCGGCGACTTTTTGAAGTGCTTCATGCAATTCCGGAATGGATTCCTCTTCATTATAGAGAGGCACGACAACAGAAACCGAGGGGATTTTCTGAAGCAATACAGATTGACGTCTCGTTTTTTTCGGCATGATGATGAAAGCGGGGAAATGGCCAAAAAAAGTAACTCAAATTCGATGGAAATGCAAGGAATGAGAGTTCGGTCTCGAAGCAGCCGAAAGACAGGCACAAGTTGGAAGTACTGGAGAGCAAATGAGAAACTTGGATTGGAATAATCGAAGAATATCCCATGAACTTCTGACCTTGCAAGCTGACTTCTGACTTCCGACCTCCCCGACTTCGTCGGGGCAAGCCGACCTCTGATGTCTGACCTCTGATCTCCGCCCCGGGATAAATCCCGGGTCTGATTGCAACTCAGGCATGTCACAATTCCGCTAAAGGCGGAATAAAAGGCAAAATACACATTTCCTTTTACGTTTTTCTGTTTCATTTCCGTTTGTCTCTTGATGTTTTCGTTTTTCAATCCCGCTAAACCATTCGCTTACCTCCGACTTCCGACTTGACCTCTGATCTCTGACTTCTGACTTCTGATTTCCGTCTCCGTTCGTTGCTTCTCCTGTCACTCTTGGCTATATTTGAGCCGTTTCTCATCATCGCGCATGGTCGTCCCCAAGAAATCTCTCGGTCAGAATTTCCTCCGCGATGAAAATATCGCCCGAAACATCGCGGCAGAGATCAGTCCGAAACGAAACGACGTCATTCTGGAGATTGGACCGGGCACGGGAGCGCTCACAGCGCATCTTGCGGATACCACCGACCACTACCTCGGAATCGAAGTCGATCCGCGTTCCCTGGAACTGCTCCGAACCCGTTTTCACACATCGGAATTTCTTCACGGGAACATTCTCGACATTCGCCTTGCTGACCTTGAGAAGAGATTCGGATCGAAGATCAGAGTGGTGGGCAACATTCCGTACTACATCACCAGTGAGATTCTCTTCTGGATTATTGACCAGCATGCCCACGTTATCGATGCCGTTTTGATGATGCAACTCGAGGTAGCCCGGCGGCTGATCGCAAAACCACGAACCAAAGAATACGGGATCCTTTCCGTGGTGACCCAGCTGTATGGTGTTGCTTCGATCGCCTTCAAAGTCTCGCGGAATTCCTTCTTTCCGGCCCCGGCGGTCGATTCAGCCCTTGTGCATGTGACGATGCGTCGGGATGTTCCCCTGCACAACGAGGAGTTGTTCCGGCACATCGTCAGGGGTACTTTTGGCAAACGCCGCAAAACGTTGCACAACGGGTTGCGCTATGCCGGTTATCCCGAAGAAGCATTGAAGCAACTTACAACCGACCTCACCAGAAGGCCCGAGGAGCTCTCGGTTGAAGAATTTCTTACGCTGACAAACGAACTCGATCCGCTCCGGAGTTCACAGAAATGAGCCAATTCCGCAATCCCCATGCCTGAACGCCTTTCGGACAGAGAATCTGCCATGGAACCGCGCGAGCTCATCGAAGTTGACGATGAGTTGCTGCAGGACATCGGTGAAATCATCCGAACACGGTCGGATTTTCTCCTTCTCAATATTCTCCAGGACCTCAAGCCGGCTGACATCGCCCATATCATGAACAGGTTGGAGGATCCGGAGGCGGAGTATCTGTTCAGTCTCTTATCCGTGCCCGTTGCCAGCGAGGTCATTCTTGAACTCGACGGGCATCATCGCGAAAATCTACTCAAGACCATTCCGCAGGATCGGATCACCGAACTTGTCGGTGCGATGGATTCGGACGATGCGGCCGACGTACTCGGATCGTTGCCGAGCGACCGCGCCGCCGGTGTGCTGGAGACAATGGACGTCAGGGATTCATCGCACGTCGAAGAGCTCCTTCGGTACGACGCCTCCACTGCCGGTGGAATCATGGCCAAAGAGGTGGCCGTGGTATACCCGAAAGACACGGTGAAGAAGGCGATCCAGGTCGTTCGCCGCATGGCGAAGGATCACAAGAACATCTATAATGTCTATGTTACCGACGAGAACGGTACGCTCGTCGGTTCGGTTCCCCTCCAGGATCTCCTTCTGTACGCACCCAACAAACGCATCAAGAAGATCATGAAGGACGATGTCGTGAGCGTCACCACCGATGTCGATCAGGAACAGGTAGCGCAGATCTTCAAAAAGCACGACATCATCTCCCTGCCCGTGACAGACAACGCCGGAAAACTTTTGGGGCGGATTACGGTTGACGACATCGTGGATGTGCTGGAGGAAGAGCACGTGGAAGACGTGGCGCGCCTCGTCGGATCGGACGCCGATGAGCTGGCGCGTCGCTCCCCGGCGCAGGTTGCCGTACTCCGGCTCCCCTGGGTGGTTCTCACGCTGGCCCTGGAAATGGTTGCCGGGTACGTCGTGCACCGTTTCGACGAGACCCTCTCGCAAGTGATCCTTCTCGCCGCTTTCATGCCCATCATCTCAGCGCTCTCGGGAAACACGGGACTGCAGTCAGCAGCGATGGTGGTGCGCGGACTTGCAACCGGACATGTGGACATCAAACGATGGTGGAATCCCGTGGTGCGTCAGCTCCAAACCACAATGATCATCGGAGCCGTTTGCGCGGTCCTGCTGGGGTTTGTGGGCGGTTTCTGGCACGGGAGGCCGGCGTTCGGGTTTGTCGTGGGAACTTCCATGTTCCTGTCCATCAATATTTCCGGATTCGTCGGTACGGTAACGCCCATGATCTCAAAATCTCTAGGATTCGATCCCGCGATTACCGCGGGTCCGTTCGAAACGGCGTTCCAGGACATTGTGGGTATCACGATTTTTCTCTCCATTGCAACTCTTCTTCTCCGGTGGCTCTGACCGATGACCGTTCGAAAGTTGCTTGCATCGTTCGCACCGGCCGACGTCGTGACCATCGGCTTCCTCCTGTTTCTCACGGCTCTGAATCTACTGTTCCACACCCAAGTGGCGGAGTGGCGGCAGCTTGTCGTCGTCAATTTGGCCATTTCAGCTCTCATCGCATTTCTTTCCTATTCTGCCGAAACCAAAGAAACACGGCTGATGATTGGGCTGCACCGATGGTACCTCTATCTGGTCGTCCTCCTGATTTTCAAGGAACTGTATTTCATGATCCGCCCGATCCATCCCGTGGATTATGACGGCCTGCTGATCGAGGCCGACCGGTGGCTGTTTGGGACTGATCCGACGGTCTGGATGACGCAATTTGCACATCCGGTGCTCACAGAGGTTCTGCAGATTGCTTACTGGTCGTACTATTTACTCTTTATTATCGTAGGTGTGGAGATTTACCGCCGCCATACCTTGAAATCGTTCGACAAGGCCGGATTTCTCATTGTATACGGATTTTACCTCTCGTACCTCGGGTACTTCCTCCTTCCCGCGATCGGCCCCCGCTTCACGCTTCATGATTTTTCAACGATCGATCAGGAACTCCCGGGGTTGCTGCTCGCAGTGCCGCTCAGGGATTTCATTAATGCCGCGGAATCGATTCCCGCCGGCGTCCCCAATCCGGCAGAAACCGTTCAACGCGACGTGTTCCCCAGCGGCCACACCCAGCTCTCCCTGATATGTGTTTACCTTGCTTTCCATTTCAGGCTTCGCTCACGTTTGCTGGTGACAACCTTTGCCAGCCTGCTCATTCTCGGTACGGTCTATCTTCGCTATCATTATGTGGTCGATGTGCTGGCGGGGGGCTTGTTTTTTCTGTTTACCATCTGGAGCGGGCACCACCTGGAAAAGTGGTGGAATGAGAAAAGGTATTGGTGGAAAAACTACAGAGACCAAAAGGAAAGTTCAAAAAAGATTGAGGGATGATGGGGGTCGGAGGTCGGAAGTCAGAGATCAGAAGTCAGAGATCAGAAGTCAGACATCAGAAGTCAGACATCAGAAGTCAAAAAGGCGACCAAATTCGTTCCAATCCGTTTCAATCGGCTTTTTCCGTGTCCGTTTCGAGCCACCCTTCACTCTTTACCCTTCACCCTTCACTATTCTTGAATCTTGCCAAGAAATACGATAAGTTGACATGTCACCCGATTTGAATCACAAAGGCTACGATGACTCAGGAACAAATGACAAGAGAGCTTGAAGCTCTTGCTGCCAACAGCGGCATTGGCATTCGATACGAAAAAGGCGATTTCGAGGGCGGATATTGCATTCTCAAGGCGGAGCGGCTTATCATGGTGAACAAGAAACTTGCCCCCCCCAGAAAGGCATCAATCCTCGCCCAGGGATTGGCGGAGATCGGCATTGACGAAGTGTATTTAAAGCCCGCAGTCCGCGAGTTCATCGAGGACGAACTTGCAAAAGCGACCAGGGCCTGACCGATGAACCGCTTCCGAAGTCTCCTTCCGTTTGCCGGCATTCTTGCCGTCGCAGTGATCGTGATCATTGTTTTGTATCCCCGTGTCTATCCGCTGGGTGGGCTGCGCCTCCCGTATAACGATGATGAATCCGCATCTCTTTCCCGCAGGACCCTCGATGCTCTTTCCATCAGCACCGCCGGTCTGACTCCTTTTGTCGATTTTCGCTATAACCGTCCGCTTCTTCGCCAGCTCCATGAGATGTACGGCATTGAGGGCACGAATGCTCTCATGGAAAAAATCCCGGTCACATCGTGGGATATCCGATGGAAAAGCGATGAAACTCTTCCGCTGACGTCTGGCGGTTCGGATGAGGATGCCAAAAAAATCCTCGAGTCCATGAAGGGCCAGGTAACTATTCGACAGGCGACGGACGGCGGGTTGCTATCGCTCGCGTGGAAAGTGGAAGACAGCGTTGCGATTGCCAGCGTGAGCCTGGAAGAAGCGCGCCGGCTCGCCCGTGAAATCCTTTCGCGGACCAGCGCGTTAAAGTCCTTTATTGATTATGAACGGCCGGTTTCTGAAAAGACCATCAGTCAGCTGCGCCGGTCGGACTATGAATTTGTCTGGAGTGCATCGATCCCGGGGTTGCCGAATTCCATTCAAGTGAAAACACTCATCGCTGGAAGCACCCTGGCAAATCTCGAAACTGATTTCAAAATCCCGGAGGAGTTTACAAAGGCCGGGTACGAAACCGCGGTTCAGATTACCGTGGTGTTCGTTTATGTCCTAGTCATCGGCACCATGATATTTTTCGCCTTCCGTCGTTTCCGGTCGTTTGAGATCGGGTTTCGCCTCGCTACATTCATCGGAGTTGTTGCCGCGTTGGTCATGGCGATGGAGATCCTCCTGTCCATCAAGGACGACATTGGCTGGGGGCTGGTGATTGCACTTCTGTTGGGCCCGTTGTTTGTCGGTGGTGCACTGGTTCTCGTGTGGGCGGTGAGCGAGTCGGTCGGACGCGAAGTGTGGAAGGAAAAATTCATAGCGCTGGACCTTCTTTCCAACGGCCATGTCCTGCATTCCCGCGTGGGTGCAAGCGTCGTGCAGGGATTTGCCATCGGGGCTGCCGCGGCCGCGGTGTGGCTTGGCTGTCTGGAAGTCGCCGGGAATTTCGTCAACATGCAGTGGGTGCTGGAAGGCGATTCAGTTCGACACGAATTTGACGTAGCTCTGCCGTGGGTCTATGTTGTCGGGCACAGCGTGTACACCAGCGCTTTCTTTTTTGCCCTGTTCATTCTTTTTGCCGTCTCGTATCTCCGGCGATGGATTGTCTCCCCGCTCTTTCTTGTTCTCATAGCATCGCTTTCCCTGAGCCTGGTTCAGCAGGGTGACCTTTTCCCGCTGGCTGCAAGTCTTCTTATCCAGACTGTCGTTGCCCTCGTATTTGTATGGTCTTTCTACCGTTACGACACGCTCACAGCATTTCTGGGATTTGCCATGTTTTCTATCATCCAGGGAGGTGGTACGCTGTTCGTGGTTGGACATCCGGCCTATGAGAACTCGGGAGTCGGAATGCTCGCCTTTTTTGCAGTGCTCTTCGTCGGTTCGATCGCTGTTCAATTTCGCAAGAAAGAGATTTCGGATTTCGACAGTATCACGCCCGCCTTTGAGCGTCATATAACAGAACGTCAGCGTCTGCAGCAGGAATTGGAAATCGCGAGGCAGGTGCAAATGAGCTTCCTGCCGAAAGAAAATCCCAAGGTGCCCGGGCTTGATATCGATTCCCGTTGTGTCCCGGCGCTCGAAGTCGGCGGAGATTACTATGACTTCATCCGTCTGTCACCCAAACGGCTTGCCGTGGCCATCGGAGATGTTTCGGGGAAAGGCACGCAGGCGGCGTTTTATATGACCCTGGCCAAGGGATTCCTGAGGGCTCTTTCCGATCCGGGCGGGTCCGTCAGTAAGGTCTTGACGCAAATCAACAAACTATTCTATGATAACGTCGAGCGCGGGGCTTTCATCAGCATGGTGTACGGAGTCTTTGATCTTACCTCAAAAACGCTCCGCATGACCCGGGCTGGGCACAATCCCGTTCTTGTCTGGTCGCAAAAAAAGCAGACATTGGCAATTCTGCAGCCGGACGGTCTCGCTTTGGGATTGGAGGATGGTGGAAAATTCTCCAAGACGATTAAGGAATTAAGGATCCCATTTAGTAAGGGCGACATGTTTGTCTTCTATACGGATGGATTCACGGAAGCGATGAACAAGAGCGGCGAAGAGTACGGCGAGGAACGGTTTGAAGAGTCCGTGAAGGCCCATGCAGGCAAAACCGCATCGGAGATGGTGGCGGGACTTCTGAAGGACGTCGCCGTGTTCATCGGTAGGGCGAAACAGCATGACGACATGACGATCGTTGTTGTAAGGATTGTATAGGGTTCGAAGTTCAAGAAGTTCAAGGTTCGCGTGCCCGATGGAATCCACTCCGATGATCCTCCAAGTGGATTCCATCGGACCCTTGTCTCGTTGATTTGTTCTGTCGTTGTTGCGTTGATTCGTTTTCAATCACTTTCACACAAACTCAGATGCACATCCTCATACTTAATGGTCCCAACCTCGGATTGCTCGGGAAGCGCGAGCCGGAACTTTACGGCACGGAGACTCTGGTCGGGATGGAGGAACGGATCCGAAAATCGTTTGCCTCTGCCAAGTTCACATTCGTTCAATCCAACCACGAAGGGGCGATCATCGATGAGCTGAACAAAGCGGCGGGAAGCGGAGTAGACGGAGTTGTTCTGAATCCGGGCGCGTATGCGCATACCTCCTATGCGATCCGCGATGCCGTGTCGGCCCTTTCGATTCCTGTCATCGAGGTGCATATCACCAATGTTCACGCGCGGGAAGAATTCCGTCGTCATTCTGTGATCGCACCTGTATGCCGGGGAGTCGTGGCGGGGCTTGGGCGTCGGGGATATGATCTTGCCGTTCAATTCCTTCTCGATCAAGGCAAATGATCAAAGCGGTTGTTTTCGATCTGGATAACACGCTGGTGGATTTCATGGCCATGAAGAGCCAGGCCATCGAGGCAGCCATTCGCGCCATGCAGGACGCCGGTCTGAAGCTCCCCTCGGAAGACATCAAGGCCCGTATCAATGAGATCTACAAACAGAAGGGCATCGAATTTCAAAGCGTCTTTGATGAACTTCTCTATAACGAGTTCAGCAAGATCGATTACAAGATCCTGTCGTCCGGCGTCATCGCGTACCGGCGTGCGCGGGAAGCGGCGCTTGTCCCGTATCCTCATGTATACCTGACGTTGATGGAACTGATGAAAATGCAGATGAAGCTCGGAGTGGTTTCCGATGCCCCGGCCAAAGAAGCCTGGTTGCGGCTCTGCTATTTGAACTTTCATCACATGGTCGATGCGGTCGTAACGTTTGACGACACGGGCGAGCGCAAGCCTGCGCCGGGCCCGTTTCGAAAGGTGCTGGATAAATTAGGAGTCAAGGCAAGCGAAGCACTGATGATCGGCGATTGGGCGGAGCGGGATGTGGTGGGAGCGAAACAGGTGGGCATGAAAACCGTATTCGCGCGCTACGGAGACACCTTCGGTACTGTGAATGCAAACGCGGATTATGATATTAGCGACATCGCTGAACTGGTGTCGATTGTGCAGAGGGAGAACAAAGTAGTGAAAAGTGAAATGTGAAATGTTATTGAACCTTGATCAACATCATTTCACTTCTCACTTCTCACGTCTCACATTTACCAGCACCCGGGATTCTCATGAGCATACGCGGCATAGGTGTTGACGTCGTTGACGTGGAGCGGATGAAGAAGACGCTTCAGGAACAGGGGGAGCCTTTTGTTTCCAAGGTATTCACGGAAACCGAGATTGCCTATTGCCGTTCAAGAAAAAGCCCGCATGAGCACTTCGCCGCGCGGTTTGCAGCAAAAGAGGCGGTGAGCAAGGCGATGCAGAAGGGCTGGAGCGGAGAATTCCGGTGGAAGGACATTGAAGTGATGAACGAACCCTCCGGAGCCCCAAAGATTGTTCTCTACGGAGAGTTAGCCCGTCTGCTCCGAGATACGAAAGTGCATTTGTCCCTGTCTCACACGGAAAAAACCGTTGTTGCTTTCTCGATCATTGAGGAGGAATAATCCAGTCTGACTTTCTTCGCGTCCTTAGCGCATTCTTTGCGGTCTTCGCGGTTAAAAAATAACCGCAAAGTGCGCAAAGGAGGCGCAAAGAGCGCAAAGGGGAAAACAAAACACCTCACCATCTAAGAACCTCACAATTTGCAAGTCAGCCCGCATTTCGGTATTTTTGTAGAGCCACTTACCCGACGATCATGAAACACATCGGCATCAGGAAGTTATATTATTCGATCAGCGAAGTCAGCAAGATCACCGGTCTGGAGCAGTACGTCCTTCGGTACTGGGAATCGGAGTTCCCCGAATTGAATCCGCAGAAGAACCGGGCGGGGAACCGGATTTACACTAATAAAGACATCAAGTTGATCATTCACATCAAGCAATTGTTGCGCGATGAGAAGTACACGATCGAAGGTGCAAAGAAAGTCCTTGAAGAATACGTTCCCGAAAGCGAAGCCGGTGAACAACTGGAGTTGCTGAATGTTCCGCAGAAAAAGAAAATCCAGGACGAAGAAATCAAGGCCGAAGTGTTGGAAGTGAAGGACTTTCTGCAGGGACTGCTGAAGAAGCTGGACGACAATCCCTAGAGGTTGCCGCCCAACCTTCCGACAAAACGCACCGTCTCCCTCTTAGAAGATTTGTTCTCGTCTCTCCCTCGGGGCGGTTTACAATGCCTATGGCTGTTCCCCAAAAGTATCGCCCCGAAATTCAACACGTGCGGAAATACATCTTACTTATCGCGGCCTTTGCCGTCTCGGTCTCCATCGTCGATTCCCCGTGCAAAGCCCAGGAATCCCCTCTTTCAATTTCTCCTCTTGTTGATACCCTCAATGCCCAATTGCTGCGTGAACCGGACGACCCGGCGATTCGGCGCAAACTGATCGACGCGTATACACTTGCCTTCCATCCGGAGCTTGCCCTCCTGGAAATTCTCGACCCGTTTGCCGGCGGGAAAGCCGCGGCGGCCAACGCTGGTGTAAAAGGAAAGGTACAATTCAGTCTCGAGCAAATCGTTCCGGCGATTCGATCCCTTCAGCAATCGTACCTTGAATCCCCTTCCGATGAAACCTTGGTCCTTCTTGCAGTCCTCGATTATGCGAATAAAAACCCCGACAAGGGCTTGTTCGAACTCAGGAGACTCAAGAACCGAATGCCCGCCGTTTCTGTGGAGTTGCTACGGATCTATGAACAGTTTTACCTGAACGGCCGGGAAGTGATTGCCCGCGCGGCAGGGGAGGCTCTCCGGCATAGTGACCCCGTTGCCTACGGCACCTACTTTCCCCAGCCGCAGATTTCCATTCTGTCACCCTCCGATTACTTTGCCACCGAGGCGAAACAAACATCGGTCATTTGGGAGATCAGTCACTCACGTCCTCTGCGGACGGTTCGGATTGGAAACGAAACAATATTTGCACGCAGCGGCGACCCGATCACCAACAGCACGGAGTCGGTAAGAAAAAGCTACACCCATCTTACGACGCTTCATGAGGGGCCTAATGCCATTGTGGTGGAAGCGGCCGATGTGTTCGG
>JBBDYD010000188.1:0-1870 GCA_040901865.1 Bacteroidota bacterium
GTTGTGCCTCACAATCGTTTCTCCGTATATTCGCTCTTCGTCGATCACACTGAGTCGAGGACACAATGCGAAGTCTCACCGCGAAACTCTTCATGACATTTGTGCCACTGTTTCTTCTTGCTGTGGTCGGGAGTTATTACTTCAGCACAACGGCCGCAGAGGAACAGATGTTTGAACAGGCCAAGGAGGCGGCCCTTCAAAAAGCCCACATCGTCCGGGAAGCGCTCGTATCCCAGATGGTCGACAAGTACAAAGTGGAAGATTCTTTTCTCAACCGGATCAGAACTGTCGGCGGAATCAAAGAACTGTACATCCGGATCCGGCCCGACCAACTCAACCTCCACGAGGACCTTCTCGACGATACCACGCGCCCGGAACGACTGATGAAACGCGTTGAGTTTGCAAAGTCGAAGGGCACGGTCGGGGAAGAAGTCTTTGAGACCGGGACACCGATTTGGGTGCGGGGGCCCGACGAAATGGAAGCAATCATTCCGTTTAAAGCCGAGAAAAAATGCCAGGCATGCCACGGCGTACCTCTCAATCACGTCCTCGGCGTCGCCCACATCCAGGTACCCCTTGCAGGCATACAGGCTTCGATCATCGAAAGCTCAAATCGATTGGCCGTGATTTCGGCGGTGTTTGGCGGATTGATCCTCGTGATTGCGTTCTTGTTCTATCGCTCGCTTATCCAGAAGCCCGTGAAGCGCCTTGTCGCAGCGACAGAAGCGCTTGCACAGGGGAACCTGAACTACGATGTGACCGATGGGGCGCCGGACGATGAACTCGGGGATCTCATGCGCTCCTTTGACGGGATGCGCAAGGCCCTGAAGCAGGGCCAGGAAGCGCTGCGGACTTCCACGGTGGGCCAGATTGCCCAATCGCTGATCCGCGACTTCCGCGCTCCGATACGACAGATCCTCGGCGCGATAGAGCAGGTTGAAAAAACGGAAGGTGATCCCGGGAGACGGAAGGAACTTGCGGAGGGGGCGCGAACGGCCGTCGGGTCGATGAACAAAATGACACAGGACCTCATGGACTTCACGACCGGGGAGATGCGAATCAACAAAATGGCTTCAAGCATTCCAGCCCTGGTGAACTACGTCAAAGAAGCGGTGAAAGCGGATCTCGAACGCGATATGATCCGGTTTGAAATCGAGCAGGGATTTTCGGGAAACGCTCAGCTCGACTACGAACGGATTGCCCGTGCGCTGATCAACCTGGTTAATTATTCAGCCAATTATGTGCCGCCCGGAGGGTCGATCAGACTGAGCACAAGTGTCACGGGAAGTCAGCTTTTCCTGAGAGTGTCGCATACCGGAAGCGCCATTCCGCCCCGATTTCTGGCAAGAATCTTCGAGCCGTTCGTGAAAATCGTTCAGGAAAAGGGAGTGGGATTGGGAATGGCCCTGGCGAAGCGGATTGTCGAGATGCAGGGCGGGGACATCGTTGTCGAATCAAAGGAAGGGTCGGGAACGATGTTTACAATCAGCCTGCCGATGTCGCCGTAAAATCCGGATGGCTTGATTTTCGATACGGGGTTTTCGGTAATTGAGAATTATGCTCGGGGATGCACCAATGAATACTATGCACGTTGTTCAAGAAGTACCCGATCGCCAACAATACATCCCGCTGCTTTTTCCCCCAGGCCCAGACTGTTGTTGATGGTCCGGTCGTCCGGATGCAGCTGGGAGGAATCCGTCAGGTACAAACCCCTGAGTGGTGTTCGAATCTCCGGGATGTCCTTTGAGAAACCAACCTCGCAAATAGGCTGCGCGTACTTATCCCGGAAGACAAATGCCTCCTTGACCTGATCCCCGGAAAATGACGGATTGATCTTCTTCAGGTAGCCGAGGTATTCCGCAATGATCGT
>JBBDYD010000189.1:0-12704 GCA_040901865.1 Bacteroidota bacterium
AAGAACTCAGGTCATCGATTCGAATGTCCTTGAGGGAACCGCCGTACTTGCCGACGGGCGTTCGAAGCGCATGCGTGATAACAGCGTCAGCGCGTGCGGGAGCCATACATTCTCCGAATGTTCACGGCAGAGGTGAGTGAAAACATGTCTATGACCCGGATTGTTGATCGCGAATGTACCGATCCAGGGAAAAGCGGATGTTTTGAGAGGAGTAAAGAAATGTCGTGAGGGCGATAAGAACGACATTTTCTCCAATCTTCAGCAAACCGATTTTTGAAATTGTCGGGTCCTGGGTAAAACAGCCGCAGGAAATATCAAGACCGCGAACAAGTCCCGAAATGACCGCCATCGTGAAAACGATGAGCAGCGTTCCGCTTAAAAGTGCGCTGGCCTGAACCAGAACTCCGGCAATGAGGGCCAGGCCGCAGAGCATTTCCACCCATGGCAGGATCGTCGCCATGACCATTGCGGCGGTTCCGGAAATAAGCCTATAGTCCTCGATCGACCGGGCAAACGCGGCCGGATCGGCAATCTTGTCTGCGCTTGCGACCACGAAGAGAACGCCTAGGAAAACCCGTGCAGCCAGCACATTATACTCATTTGAAAACAATGACTTCATTGGCCACTGGTCTCCGTTGGGAGGTTCTGGTTCTGCCATTCGCTCCATCCGGCAAAGAAAATCCTGACTCCTGAAAATCCCGCGTCGCGCAGTTTGGATGCAAGCCCGATACTCGAATTACACTCAACTCCATCGCAATACGTAATAAGAATCTTGTTCTTCGGAAGTGAATCCACAAAACCAGCCCGACTGTCAAACTCATCCAGGGGAAGGTTGACCGCCCCGCGAATATGGCCATGGGCAAAGTCGAATGCATGGCGTGCATCGATGAACAATGCTCCGCCCGACTCAAAGCGGTGCTTTGCTTCGGCGATGTGAATCATCGTCGGTGAATCCGGGCGTGTACCTTGTGGGGAATTCATCGGGGCATTCGGCGCGAATACGCCAGTGTCCCGGATTGCCGTGGAGGTAAATCCAAGAATTATCGCACACGCGGTAATGACTATCGATTCTCGCAATGCTGTACGGAACCGTGTCACTTCGGCTGCACTCCCATCAGGCTCATTCTTACCGGCACCTTCTTCTGATGCTTGCTGTTGGTTTCCACAAAGAATGTCTCATTGAGGTAGCCTGTTTTTTCCGGAATAACGCTGACGGTAAAAGTGACGGTACCTTCGGGCGGAACGTTCTTATGGTCGAATGTCACTTTGACGGATTTGTTCGAGGTGATGATGCGTTTGATCCCGATGGCGTTTGGCGAGATGTTTTTGAGGGCATAAGTTTGTTCCGCTTTCTTGCCCACAGGAACATCACCAAACCAGATGAGGGTATTGTTTTGTACCGGCTGAAGTTCCTCCCGGACCAACGCTGAAAGGGTTACCGATGTGTACTGATTCTCGGGATCATTGGTTTCGATGTAAACGTATTTCACGGATTTACCGCGGAATCCCGTTGAATTGAACTCGACCTCAAGCACGTCTGTCTTGCCTGGCGCAATATCACCCTGCGGCTGCTTTACGGTCGTGCACCCGCATGAAGTACTGATGCGAATGATTTTTAACGGCAGTTTTCCGGCGTTGGTGAGCGGGATACGCGCCTTGACAACCTCTCCGTTATAAAGTTCTCCGAGATCAATGGCCTGCTCGAAGACAAGTTTCGCCTGGGAGAATCCATTCTCAAAAAATACAAATGAAAAAAGAAGCAGAGTTGCTAATTTCCATCGTACTGTGCTCATGTCTCCCTCTCTTGATTATTTCGTCTCCATGAATTTGTCACTGACGCGGGGGCATCTGTATTTTCGTGAATCCGTTCGGAATGACGAAGAGGTCTTTCTTGAGTGGTTTTCGTGTCACCGAAAGGGCTTCCATTCGAAACTCACCCTGATCCTCGGACTTTGAAATCATGCGAAGGGGAAAGTAACCCTTCGAGGTGAGTTCGTCCTCAATCTTTTTCACGGCGGGAGACTTGGGGCCGGCATTGAAGTTTGAGTGCACGAACCTTCCCAATCCCTTGGTAACCCACATCTCCACTTCCATCCCCCTTTGCCTTATCAACACCTGCTCACACGTATACCCCAGGATAGTCACGGTTTTGCCAGTTTTCTGAAAGTCGATATCTTCCTCGGCACCCTTCGGAGCAGGCAGGTCTTTGAGATTCATCTCCATATACACCTTGCTTTCCGTCATGAGCATAAAAGCGGCCCCCGTCTTGCTGTTGACAACAATGGCCATTTTCATTCCCGGCATTTCAAGTTGCATCCGAACCATTTCCCCCTTGGTAAAATATTCCATAGGACTGGATTCGTCCATGGTAAAGTTTATTACGCCTTCGAAATCCTGAGCAGGAACAACAATAAGGGGTATCGAGATCAGAAGAAAAAGGAAAGTCTTTTTCATTGTTTTCCCTGGTTTTGAGGGTTGAGTCGTTTCCACCACTCGCCTGTTTGCGCCATTTGTTTGAGAAGCGGTGCAATACGATACCGGTCTTCCTGCAAATCATTCTGCAATGCCGCAAGGACGGCAAACACTTGTTGAAAGCCGATCCTGTCCGCCCATTCCACGGGGCCATGAGGATAATGCACGCCAAGTTTCATCGCGGTATCGATATCTTGAGGGTTTGCTACTTCATCCTGAAGTACAAAACACGCCTCATTCATGATCTGACAGAGGATGCGGGGGAGCACCATTCCCACGCGGTCCTGCACGTATTCACATTCCTTACCAAGAGAACCAAAGAACCTCCGGACCACTTCAAGGGTCTCCGCCGGGGAATGAACCGTTGGGGCAACTTCAGCCAGCGGCTGGCGTGAGAATGACGGCAGGGCGGCAAAGCCGACCAGACGATGTTTCCCTTTGATCCACGTTGCCTGTTCCGAAGCGCTCACGGTGACCGAAGAACTGAGAATGGCGCATGTGGGGGGGAGGCCCTCGTCGAGTTTGCGAATGTTGTTCCTCTTGGACTCAATATCGGTATTCGTAAGCTCCAATGCCAGATGAATTCCACGCGGAACAGTGGCAGACTTCTTAAGGGACTTGGCAGAGCTGGCACCTTGATCAGAAATCCGGTGCGTAAAGACCTCATATCCCTTCTCTCTGCAGAGGTCTGCATATTCATCGACCATCGGGACCTCTCCGACGACATACACAGATGCTTTCTGTTTTGCTTTTTCCGCGGCCTTATTTTTTCCTCTGGACATTGTTTTGTTCAAGTACTTGCGCTTGCTTTCACCATCCACGTATGGCAAGTGGTTTCCCTAAAGCCCTTTTTTCTGCTCATCATAATTGTAGAAGCCCTTGCCGGTTTTTCGTCCCAGGGTTCCTGAATCAACCATCTGTTTTTGAATCGGGTGCGGTCGATAACGGGGTTCACCGAAGAACTGGTCGTACATCGATTGAGTTACAGAGAAATTGACATCGATGCCGATTAAATCCATGAGTTCGAAAGGACCCATGGCAAAACCCCCGTTGGACTTGACGATCCGATCAATCTGCTCATGAGTCGCGGCGTGTTCTCCAAGTAAACGAAGCGCTTCGCCGTAAAATGGCCTTGCCACCCGGTTGACGATGAATCCTGGTGTGTCTTTGACGACAACAGGTGTTTTGCCCATCTGGCCGGCCAGCTCGCAGACGGTCTTGAGAGTCTCGATCGAAGTCGCCTTCCCGCGGACAACCTCCACAAGTTTCATGATGTGGGCGGGATTGAAAAAATGCATTCCGGCAGCCCGCTCTGGTTTTCGCAGCGCGGAGGCAATGGCGGTGACTGAAAGGGAAGAGGTATTGGTGACGATGATCGCCGCTGGTTTGGTATTGGTCTCGATGTGTCGGAAGAGATCCTTCTTGACCCTGAGATCCTCGATCACCGCTTCAATGACGACCTCGCAAGGATGGAGGTTCGCCAGATCCGTTTTCGGATGAATTCGGTTCAGCGCACCAGACATCTCTTCGTTCGAGACCTTGCCCCTTGTTACCCCGTTCTTGAGGTCCGCTTTGATGCGTTCAAGGGCCTGCCGTAAAATGGTGTCGTTGATGTCGTACAACGTCACCTCGATTCCGGCCCTGATTGCAGCGTAAGCGATTCCGCCCCCCATCGTTCCTGCCCCGACAATCCCAAGATGCTTGATCATGATATCCGAATATTCAGAAATTGCAGTGACGGGCGAGGATACAGATTGGCTTACCGACCTTTGAACTGCGCGGGCCGTTTTTCATTGAATGCAGCGACGCCTTCTTTGTGATCCTCAGTTTGGGACGCGACCTCCTGAATAATTGCCTCATAGTCCAGCAACGAATCGAGGTCAAGAGCCAAAGCCTTGTTAAGTGTTCTCTTGATCAACCCGATGGCTCGCGTGGGCGCCTTTGCAAGCTGCCGGGCAAGTTCCATTGTCGAGGTTTCAAGCTCGGCCGCCGGAACTACCTTGTTGACCAGGCCCACTCGCTCCGCCTCGGCAGCGTTGATGTCCTGCCCGAGGGCAGCGTACTCGAATGCTTTGGCCATTCCCACGAGCCGCGGCAGGAACCAGTGCGACCCGGAATCGGGGACCAAACCGATTCTGACAAACACTTCGATCAATCTGGCAGTGTCCGCCATGATTCTCATATCGCATGCAAGAGCGATGCTCATACCGGCCCCCGCGGCAACCCCGTTGATCATCCCGATAACCGGTTTCTCCATCGTCCGCATCTTCCGGATCAGCGGATTATACCTGGTTTCAAGTGATTCTTTGAGAGAACGTTTCCCTTCTTTTCCGGAGTGTTCTTTCAGATCCTGACCGGAACAAAAGGCTTTTTCCCCGGCACCCCGAATAACCACACAGCGAATCGAAGGATCTTTCTCAGCCGACTTCATCGCTTCATTCAGCTCACGCTTCATCTGCTCGTTGACCGCATTAAACACTTCCGGCCGGTTCATTGTAATCGTGCAAACATCTTCTGCAACAGAATATAAAAGAGTCTCAAAATTCATGGTGATATCGTGAGAAATTGGTACTCCGTAATCCGCAATCGATAATTGAAATATGGAAATTTCAAATTGAAAATCGACAATTGAAAATTGTTCTACTTCCCCTTCCAGTCTGGCTTCCGTTTCTCCACAAAAGCTTTCATGCCTTCTTTTTGATCTTCGCTCGAAAAGAGGAGATAGAAATTCTTTCGTTCGAATTCCAGTCCGCCCTCCATGGTCGTATCAAAGGCCTTCAGCACGGCTTCCTTGGCGAGTCGAACTGCCACTGGTGGCTTTGCTGCAATCGCTGCGGCCAGGCTCTTCGCTTCCTCAAAGTAGTATTCTACGGGAACAACCTTGTTGACGAGACCCCACTGGAGCGCTTCGTGGGCGGTGATCATCGAACCCGTGAGCACCATCTCCATTGCTTTTACTTTGCCCGCGGCCCTCGTTAACCGTTGAGTTCCGCCTGCACCCGGCATGACCCCGATGTTGATTTCCGGCTGACCGATCCTCGCGGTTTCCGAAGCGATGACTATATCGCAGGTCATCATTAATTCGCACCCGCCACCCAGCGCAAACCCGCTGACTGCCGCAATGATCGGAGTTTTGATTTTTCGGATTCTATCCCAGCGGGCAAATTGATCGCGGATGAGCATCTCGACCGCGCTCGCGTCGGCCATCTCCTTGATGTCAGCCCCGGCGGCAAAGGCTTTCTCATTACCGGTGAGGATGATGCATCGGATGTCCGCGTCCTTGTCGAGTTCGTCCAGTGCATCAACAAGCTCCTCCATGAGTTTCATGTTTAAAGCGTTGAGTACGTCGGGCCTGTTAAACTGGACAACGGCATAACCCGCCGGGTCTTTTGTGACAAGGATGAATTGATATGGCATTTATGACTCCATTGCACAAGGGTGACCGCAGTGAAGAGTGAAGTGCTTTGGATCAGAGGTCTGCAAATTCTCACTCTTCAAGTTCCACTGCTCTTCAATCCGCAATTCTGAACAACGCGCATCTCGTACCTCGTAACCCGCAGTTTATTTCCGTTTTCCCCCTGCCATCATCTTGCGAATCTTCACATAATCAATCGGCCGCTTTTCCTTAAACGCTTTTATCCCTTCGACGATCTCCGGTGCGGAGGTATGGACTGTGAGCCAATCACGGGCGTGCCCAATAGTCATGCTCCAGGAGAATTCACGCCAGAAGTTGAGCTGCTGCTTTGTATACCGCGTGCATTCGGGTAACTTATTGACGAGTTTAGCCGCCATCCTTGTTACCGCTGCGTCCAATTCGTCCCGATGCACGACCTCGTTGACAAGGCCCCAATCGAGCGCTTTCTGGGCAGGTATCTCTTCGCACAGGAATAAAATCTCGCGGGCACGTCGGTCACCCACAATCAAAGGAAGCCATTGTGTAGCGCCTGCAGCCGGAACGCTTCCCCGGGATGTTCCAACATGCCGAATGATCACGTCTTCGGCGGCAATTGCGAGATCGCAGGACATCTGAAGCTCGTTGCCGCCGCCGACTGCCATCCCGTTCAGTCTTGCGATGGTTGGTTTCCCGATTGTCCGCAATCGTTCAAACGTCTCGACAAAAACGCCCATCCATTTGTAGAAATCATCAGGTTTTTGGAGAAAATCTTCGCTCCACTCTTTTATATCGGCCCCGGTGCAAAAGGCCCGGTTCCCCGCTCCGGTCACAACGACAACCGCCACGTTGTCATCCCAGGCGGCATCTTGAAAAACCTTTCCAAGATCCACAAGAGTCTGGAAATTGAGGCAGTTATGCACTGCAGGCCTGTTTATTGTAACGGTGGCTATCCAGTTTTTCTTGGAGTAGAGGACATTCTTGAGGCGGAGAGAACGGGGGGAATTGCCTGCGTATTTACTCATGGGTTCCGTGATTTTGATGATTCAGCGAAGTTCCGCGTAAAACATGGTGACAAGACTGGCGGCAAAACTCATGAGGTCCCTTCCGGTCGCCTTTCCTTCAGCAGAGGCTAAAGCCGTATCAAGGGCATCCTTGCTGTCAAAATACATCTCAGCAATCAAGTAATGCTTTGGTTCACCAATGGGTGCCCCGGTGATTCGGGCAATTTCCAACTTTCGAAGGCCCGGCATCTTTTTGACAAGCGGCGTGTGGATTTCATCATAATGCCTGTCGAATCCATCTTTGTCTTCCGGTGTTTTATAGAGTGCAATCAGTTTGACCATGGTTTCCCTATGTTGATCGGGTGGGGGAAGAGTGGAAAAGCGTTGAAATATAGAAGTTGAGTCGCCGAGATGCAAGCTCAAGAGTAGACGCGGCGAAGCTCCTTCTTTTGCCTTCCCAAACCCGCAGTTCACCCGCCCGAACAACCGTGATTGAATAAATTGAGTTCGGTCGGTCGGGCTCTTCATCGTTCACTGTTTACTGCTTTTAGTTCCCTTTTTTTCTATTTTGCCACCGCAATGAGTTCACAAAAAAGATCCGCCATTTCAAATCGGTCTACCCCGCGGTTAGAGTCCTTCGAAACACTCTTGATCAACGCGGGGATTACCCCAGGTCCGTTCTTGAAGACCTTAAAAGCGGATTTGGCCAGGACGCCAGACCCTCTCAGGGCCGCCAATAACCTCCACCGCTTCCTCTCAACGGGATTTCCTTCCGCAGTATTGCATGACTTTCAGCGCCATCCCGTTCTCCAGCAGGTCGCTTTGGAATTATTTGCCCAATCCCAGTATCTGGCCGATATCCTGGTGCGCGACCCCGAATTGTTTCACTGGTTGACGGCATCCCCGGCCCTCAAAGTCTCGAGAGCACGCTCCGAATTCCTGCAAGAGGCCCTGTCATCCGTCCAGCTCTTCTCCAGACAGGAACGTAAACTTGACGCTTTGAAACGGTTCCATCGCCGTGAGATGCTCCGCATCGGTGCACGCGATGTTCTCAAGGAAGCAGACGTTGTAACAGTGACCGGCGAGCTCTCGGACCTCGCGGATGCCATCGTCGAAACAGTGGTCCAGATCGGCATGCAGGATCTTTCGGCACGCACTGGAGCACAGTTCCGCAACACCCTGGTAGTCATTGGACTTGGAAAGTTGGGAGGGAGGGAAATAAATTTCAGCTCCGACATCGACCTTCTCTTTCTGTACGATCAAGACGGGGAATTCGACGCGCCGCAGGAACGAATCAGAACATTCCATGAGTTCTATAACAGGCTTGCTGAGTTTGTCATTCGTAGGCTGGCGGAACATACAAATGAGGGCTTCTTGTACCGTGTCGACATGCGCCTTCGTCCGGAAGGTAGCGCCGGTTCGCTGGCACTTTCAAGGGCCGCTTCGTTACAATACTATGAAACGCGCGGGCAGACCTGGGAGCGACAGATGCTCGTGAAAGCACGCCCTAGTGCTGGTGCTTTGGAAATCGGATGGAGCTGGCTGGAGGACCTGCGCCCGTTTATTTATAAAAAAACCCACCTGCAAAGCCCCCTCGAAGAACTGTCGGCAATGAAGGCCCTTATTGAAGCAAAGGTGGATACCCGCCATAATCTGAAGTTGGGAGAAGGGGGAATCAGGGATGTTGAATTCATTGTCCAGGGCCTTCAGCTTCTGAACGGGGGTGAGAACGAACGGCTTCGGGAATCAAACACGCTCAAGTCTCTTGAAGTCCTCGAAGGAAACCGCAAACTCCCGAAATCGCACGCCCGTTCACTCGCCCAGGCTTACCGGTTCCTTCGGACTGCAGAGCACAGGCTCCAGCTGCTTCACGGCGGCCAAACGCATTCAATCCCTGCAGTGCTGGCGGAAAAGGAACTCCTTGCCCGGAGGCTTGGTTTTGCTTCCGCACCGGCCTTCGCCAAGATAACCGACAAGCACCGGAGAGCTGTACGGAAGATCTTCGACGAACTCTTTCGCAAATCCGGCAAGGGAAAGAAGAAGGAGGGGATGGAATCAAAACGCAGGGCCTTTCGATTCCTTGATCCGGAAAGAGCATCGATGAATCTGGAAGCTCTCTTTTCGGCAGTTCCAGCGTTGATCGAACCCGCCCAACGTCGTATGATAAACCAGCTCCTGCGGGAAACCGGGGCGCCGGATTGGGCACTCGGGTCGCTCGCCGTTATTGCAAATGCAGGTCCCATCCGCCGTGCTTTCGCCCACATGTGGAGCAATGAGAATCTCACCCGACTCGTTGTCCGTTTGGCTGCCCGAAGCAGGGCCCATGCAGATTTCCTGGCGCGGGAGCCCCTTTTCTTCGAGACACTCATCAGTCAGCCGGATGAGATCTTCCGTGTGGGGCCAAGTTGGGAGTTTTTGAAAGAACATGATGTAACGCGATATGAAGAATATAACGACTTCAAGACCCTCATCCCTTTTCTGGCCGGCGAACTTCCGTGTGTCACGGCTTTTGAAAAGCTGTCAGGCCTTGCCGAAAGCCTGCTCATCGAAATCGGATCTAAGCACAGGTTCTTCGATCGCGTTTGTCTTCTTGCACTTGGGAAATTGGGAGGGAGGGAGATTACTATTGGTTCTGATCTGGACCTTATTCTTCTCTATAATAGAGAGAAGATTAGTGCATCGGATGCCGAAGAAACCGCACAATCGATCCATAGGATTTATGAGGAGTCTCACCTGAGGGAAATTGACTTTCGGCTCCGGCCGGAAGGGAAAAACTCGCCCTTAGCCGTTGAAATAGGTTACTACAAGGAATACTTGAAAGATCGGGCATCGCTGTGGGAACGACAATCGCTTGTGAAAGCAAGGATATTGTGGGGAGATGGGGAGACTGCTGCTGAAGTTCGCACGATAATAGAAGATACCGTCTATCGCGCGCAGCTAAGAAATGGGTGGATCAATGAACTGCGCGAAATGCGTGACCGAGTGGCAAACGAACGATCTCGCAACAAGGAATCTACGAATCTCAAAACCGGACACGGGGGCCTTGTGGATCTGGAGTTCTCGCTTCAAGCACTTCAATTACATTTTGGCCGAAAGGATCAGACAATCCGGAGTCAAAACAGCTTCAAAGTTCTCAAAGAATTGAAGTCCGCGGGATTCGTCGGCCGACCCCTTTTGCGGGTTTTGGAACGAAATCTGGTTTTTCTAAGAACTCTGGAGACATTCATTCGATTGAACAGTGACTCCATAGCGTTCGCCCTGCCTGCAGATCCCATTCGGATGCAGGCCCTTGCTGCCGCAATGGGCAAGCCGTCAGACCATTCGCTGAAAAAACAGCTGGCGATTCTCACGCGGCAAAATCGGGAAATGTTTCATAGTGTCCTGGAGCTTTGTGAACGATGATTGAGGGATTGGTGAAACGGCTCGGAAGCGGAAAACGGTACGTTCCCCTGGTACTTAGTGCCGTCCTGATTGTCGCATATTCCCGGACGATGAATCCGACAGTCTCTTTTATTGACAGCGGGGAACTTGCGGCTGTTGCATCGTTGCTGGGAATTGCTCATCCTACGGGCTATCCGTTTTTTTCGATTTTGGGAAAACTTGTTGTCATGATAGTACCCTTTGAGCCGATCCTTTCCCTAAACAGCTTTGCGGTGGTTCTCGTGGGATGTGCTCTTGGTGTCTTCTACCTGGTGGCCCTGGAAGTGTTGGAATTTTTGGGCAGTGCGAGAACAGCTTGGAGTTCTGTGTTTGCCGCTTCGGGGGGAACAATGGTCCTCGCGTTTTCGTCAACCGTATGGGCTCAGTCGGTCTCCGTCGAAGTGTATTCCCTCCACATCATGCTCCTGGTACTCTTCCTCCTGCTATTTTTGAAAGGTATCCGAACGAAATCGCCTGATAGTGAGAACTCTCGTTTCCTCATCCTCGCTGCCTTCGTCCTCGGACTTGCTTTTACGAATCATATGACAACCCTGCTGGTCATTCCGGCTTGCCTTTATCTTTACGGATCAAAATTCGGAATTCATCGGCAATCGCTCAGCCGACTCACAAGGCTCCTGCCATTCTTTTTTCTCGGCCTTTCTCTGTATGCCTACCTGCCAATCCGATCTGCTCAACGGCCTCCGCTTGATTGGGGGCATCCGGCGGAACTGGAAAGATTCTATTGGCACGTGTCCGGGAAGCAATACCGGAGCTGGATATTTTCAGGATTCGAGACAGCTGAGAAGCAATTGGCATATTTCGTTGGCAACTTCTCATCGGTCTTCTCGTGGATTGCCATTGCCTTGATGATTATTGGACTGTGGACAATCCTTGCACGGTCACGCCGGATGTTTTGGTTCGTGATTCTCTTGATTGCAACGTGCGTCGGGTATTCAATCAATTATGACATCCACGACATAGATTCGTATTTTCTGTTGGCATATGTGGGTGCAGGTTTCCTCGTTGTATTTGGTATGCACACATTGCTTGACCGATTACGGGGTATTGGACGGCGCATGGCAATCATCATGATCGTTGTCCTTCCGATTCTTGAGTTTCTGAGTCACAGAGATATGGTCGACGAATCGGACAACTTTCTTGTCCATGACTACACAATGAACACGCTGGCATCGCTGGATTCGAATGCAGTGGTTTTCACGTATCAATGGGATTACCTCGTTTCCGCTTCTTACTATTTTCAGCTTGTAAAAAAGATCCGTCCGGACGTGATCATGGTTGATAAGGAACTGCTTCGTCGGTCGTGGTATTTTATCCAGCTCAAGAAAACAGCCCCTTGGCTCATAGAAAAAACTCAATCGACAATTGATCCGTTTTTGTCCGAATTATACAAATTCGAGCATGGTCAGGCTTACAATGGAGCGCAGATAGAAGCCCGGTTCAACGCAATGGTGAACGCAATGATCGATACTGCGATGAGAGGAGGGCCGGTGTATGTTGGAGCGGAAATTGAGCCGCAATTTGCCGGGGTTTATGAGCGGGTTCCTGATGGATTGCTGCACAGACTCCAGCCGCCCGGAATCGTAAAAAGTCTGAAGGATTTCGATCCAACCTTCAAAAATTCGAGTTTTCGCAGTCGGCTGAGTGCCGGATTGAAGGTCCAGTATGCAAAAATGCTCACGCTCAGGGCGATTTGGCTTCTGAAAAGAGGGGATGGGGGGGGTGCGGCCAGGGCCTCGCTGCGTAAGGCCATCGAATTCGACTCATCCTATGTTCCCGCCCTTCGACTGCTTACGACGCTTCCTGAGTGACGATCAGGTGCAGATTTGCGGACTTTCCCTCAACCTTCCCGTTGACTCTTTGGCAAAAAAGAGTATATTACTAGTCTCTGAAATCCCGCGCACATCCCTTTTTGATCCAAGTTGTGCCAAAGTCCCCAGGCTGCGCAGAGTTGAGGTATGCAGCAGGGCTGCTTTCGCGATACACAAGCGAGGACGCTTGCTGTAGTGTTATGTCGTTGGGTTGTCCCGACATCTCCTGATGTAACGACCTTCGCTGGCGTAGCTCAGTTGGTAGAGCAGCTGATTTGTAATCAGCAGGTCACCAGTTCAAGTCTGGTCGCCAGCTCACGAGCAGGTGGGGTCGGGACAATCAGCAGGTAGGCGGGCCTGCCTTGAGAGTTGGGCAGGTAGCGAAGCGGTCAAACGCATCAGACTGTAAATCTGACGGCTCAGGCCTTCGGAGGTTCAAATCCTCCCCTGCCCACAGAG
The DNA here is from genome assembly GCA_040901865.1 of Bacteroidota bacterium. Lineage (GTDB taxonomy): Bacteria > Bacteroidota > Ignavibacteria > UBA10030 > UBA10030 > JBBDYD01. The sequence continues at coordinate 12,576 of JBBDYD010000189.1, forward strand.
CATTGAAGAAGGAAGATTGAAGATTGGAGACCAGTGAGATTCTTCAATCTGAAATCTGCCATCTGAAATATTTCGCGGGAGTAACTCAGTTGGTAGAGTCACAGCCTTCCAAGCTGTTGGTCGCGGGTT
>JBBDYD010000190.1:0-12693 GCA_040901865.1 Bacteroidota bacterium
GATGCTGTTGCAAACATCACCCCAATTGATTATTTTGGCATTGCGTTAACGGCACGATCGGGCAGGAATGATCGCACTAATGCACAGATTCCCTACTTGCCCGGATTTGAGTTTTCTGCCAGCTATCGTCACGTGTTTCCCATTGACGTGACGTTGACAGCGGAAATAGGCGCTTATACCGAGAGACGTGCCGCAGCTTTTGTTTCACGCACTGCTCCCGGTGGATTCTGGAGCGGATTGAAGGCAGAATATGAAGGCGTGGAGCGACTGACGTTGTTCCTGAATTTCGAAAATCTGCTCAACCGGAGGGATGTGGTGTGGAGGGGATACAGGGTTGAGCCGTTGCGGGTGGACGTCGGCGTGTCCTATCGCTGGTAAATGTTTCGTGTGTTTCAGCAACCATCAAGGAGGAACCATTAATGCCTAACGTTAATCTTATCGAGGAGGAAGGAGGAGAGGGTGAAATGCAGACGGTCGCAGTCACAACTAGACGGAGTGGCGGCGGCGGTTCGAAAGTTCTCCTAATCCTTATCATTATCGTGGTGATTGCCGGCGCAGTCTTTGCCTTGAACAAATTCGGTATCGTCAAGCTCTGGGGCAAGAAGCAGCAACCGGTCATTACTCAGATCCAGGAACCGATATCGGAGGAACCGACATACGTCGAGGTCGATTCGACCATGATGGAGGACACGGCGGGAGTTTCTTTTGTGGAGACCCCCCCGTTGACGGAGCCCGAGTATGAATCATCGCTCGTCAGCGGTTCCGGCAAAGGGATCAAATCAACTCGTTCGACCTCTTCAACTTCAACCGCCTCCGCCGCTCTGTCTGGAATGAAGGGCAACTACACAGTGCAGGTTTCGGCATGGAGAGACAGGACTACGGCTGAAAAATATGTCAATCGCCTCGAGCAAGCCGGATATCCCGCTTTTGTAGAAGAGCACGGTGTTAAGGACGGCAATTGGTACACCGTTCGTATCGGCCGCTATCCATCGATCAAGGAAGCAAAGAAAGCCGTCGATAGTTTTGCCTATGAACTCAAAAGGAATTACTGGATCGACAAAGTGCGGTCGAATTGACGTACACTAACAAAGCGACATTATGAACCTCCTTGATTTGTTTTTGAAGGGTGGGATATTCATGTATCCCATCCTTTTTTGTTCTCTTCTTGCCGTTGTGATCATTGTTGAACGATTTCTGGTCCTGAGAAAATCCGCGGTCGATGCGGGACAATTTATGTTGAAGCTCCGCAGTGTTCTGCAGCGGGGGAACATCATGGAAGCCATCAATTTCTGTTCCCGCAGCGACGCACCTCTCGCCCATATTTTGAAAAAGGGACTGACGAAATACCCGGAGGGCCACGATCGGGTGCGTGAAGCTATAGAGAACGCGGGCAAAGAGGAGACATTCAAACTTGAACACCGACTGGGCATCCTCGCCTCGGTGTCGGGTATTGCTCCTCTTCTGGGATTTCTCGGAACGGTGACTGGGATGATTGCAGCATTCCGCGTCATCGAACAACTCAGCGGGGCTGTCAATCCAAGCGACCTTGCCGGCGGAATCTGGGAAGCGCTTATCACCACAGCGTTCGGCCTCATGGTCGGCATTGTTGCTTATGGATTCTACAATTACTTCGTCAACCGCGTGGGGAGGTTCGTGTTTGAGATGGAGAGGGGATCCGAAGAGTTCCTGGACCTCATGGTATCAGGGAAACTGGAAGGAGAGGCTGAAAACGAACCGGTCCGGCGCAAGTCAGGCGGAACCGAGGAGTATTTTCAGCGGAAAGGCTGAAGCGTGAAATTCTCAACACAGCACAGACCCCTTGCCGTCTTTTCCTATTCTTCGCTGACCGACATCGTTTTTCTTTTGTTGATCTTTTTCCTCCTCTCTTCCTCATTTGTCATTCAAAGCGGTATCAAGGTTCAACTTCCGAAATCGACCGCCGGCGAACAGGAAACACAACGTCAGATTGTAATAACTGTCACAGAAAAGGGATTGATCTTTCTGAACGATCGGGAGGTTACAACAGAAACACTGGGCGCCCAGCTTGCACCCCTGATAGCGGAAGATCGGGATAAGATGGTGATCATCAAAGCAGACCAGACGGTGAGCTTGCAGAGCGCCGTCCAGGTAATGGATATTGCCAAAGGTGTGGGAGCTCTTCGGCTTCTTATTGCCACTCAACCCGGGGTGTGATATGAAGCTCTCCCGCGAAACCACCACCGGTTGGATCACTTCACTCATGGTGCATGGGTTGCTCCTCCTTGTCTTCTTTCTTGTGAGCATTCCCGAAGTCGTCGAGAACCAGGATTTTATTGAGGTGAGCTGGGGCTCGCCGGCAGTAAGTACCCCCGCACCGCAAACAATCACAGAAACTCTGTCTCGTTCTGCTGACGAGTCACCTTCCGTTTCCGTGCGTGAAACGAAAGCAGAACCAAAGAAGCCGTCTCAGCCTGTGTTCCTGCCGGAACGACGGATATCCGATCCCTCGGAAGAGATCCTCAACACACCACGTTCGGAAAAACTCGAAGTATCGGAGAAAGGGACCACCAGCGGGACGGTGGACCGGGGAAGAGTTGGGGAACGCGAGAATAGAACAGGATCAAGCCTGGGCGAGCGGGATCTGTCTGCTCCCCCCGGGTCAACTCCGGGCACCTCGCTCGAACCCTCCAAGGGCTCCGCCGGGCCAGGCGGGGATCTGGAAAAGGGGGTTTCGTTCTCCATTCAATGGATCCAGGGAGGCACCAGAAGGAAACTGAGCGGGGATCTTCCGAAATACCCAGGGGGGACAAATGTTGAGGCCCAGATCAAGATCCTGACCGTCGTTTTACCGAATGGTTCCGTGAAGTCCACCCAACCGGCCCAAAAGGCGAACACGGCATTGGAAGACGCTGCATTGAAAGAAGTGCGGTTCTGGAAATTTGAGCCATTGCGCGCTTCGCAGCCCCAGCAGGAACAAACCTGCGTCGTCACATTCCTGTTTACTCTTCGCTGACCGGCGATTTACCTTCCTTTTGATCCCGTCCAGCCCTGTCTGACCGAAGAAAGAAATAGTAGAAAAATCCCTCCCCAATCGTCAGCAGGGTGAGTGTCACCGTATCCCTATTGAACCATTCCGCAAACCCTTCCGGTGAAAAGACCACGCTCGTCAGCATTGTCATGATGGTCCAGCCCACCGAAAAAATCACTCCGACAAACGCCAGGGCCAACATTCCCTCTCCCCAGCCACCATTCCTCCTCCGAGTCCAAAACGCATAGATTCCCGCGGCACCATGCAGTGCAACGATAATGGCAGCGATCATTTCTAGTAGGCGTCTTTTCCGAAGAGAACGGCGCGGAGGGTTTTGGAGATAATTTTGAGATCGAACGCGAGTGACCAGTTTTCGACATAGTACACGTCGTATTTCGTCCGCTCCTCGATGGGGGCATTTCCACGAAGGCCGTTCACCTGAGCCCAGCCGGTCATCCCGGTTTTCACCCTGTGACGGTCGAGGTACTTGGGAATTTGATTCTTGAACCGGTCAACAAAGAATTGTCGTTCGGGGCGGGGTCCGACAATGCTCATTTCGCTTTTCAGGACATTGATCAGTTGGGGAAGTTCGTCGAGGCTGAATCTGCGCAACATACGCCCGATCGGCGTCGTGCGAGGGTCGTCTTTTCGCGCCCACACCGGTCCTGATTCCTTCTCCGCATCGGTTCTCATGGTGCGGAATTTCATTACCCTGAACGGTTTGCTGTCGAGGCCTATGCGCTCCTGCAGATAGAACACGGGTCCGGGAGATGTCAGCTTGACCAGTACCGCGATCAGAATTATGAGCGGACTCGCAAGCAGAAGCACGACAATCGCAGTGGCGATGTCGAAGCCGCGTTTAATTATCTGGTTCCAGGTCGACAAGGCGGCTTCCTTGACTTGAAGAAAGGGGATGCCTTCGAGTTCGGTGACCCGCACGCGGCTGGTCATGAGATCCACGAGGTCAGGGACCATCAGCATGTCGGTGTTGAGCCCCTCACACTCCCGGATGAGTTCCAGAAGGAGTGGGTGATCTTTGGACGAGAGGGCGATGAGGATAACATCGACGTTGCTGTTGCGGACAAAGGACGGCACCTTTGTGAGTTTTCCAAGAAATGTTGCTTTGGATTTCGCAAGGCTTCCTCTTGTTCCCGCGGAGAAATATCCAAGGAAACGATACCCCAGGGACGGGTGGTTTACAATTGTTTCGTATACCCGGGCTGCCGTGGCATTGGATCCGACGATGATGACATTCTTCGAGTCCTTCCCGGTCGAGTACCACCATTGCTCGAATTTCATGACAGAGAACCTGCCGAAGGAAAGCAATATGACCGATGACACGCCAAGGAGACCGAAGACCAACCGGGAAAACGTGAACGCCCGGTAGAAGAATGCGGCAGCCATGACGATCAGCATACCGACTGCAACCACACGCACAATGGGAAAGAACTCTTCAGAAAAGTGCACCGTGCGTCGCGGCCGATACATCCCCCTGGATCTGAAGAGGAAGATCCATGTCGGAATGACAAGGAGGGATCCAAAGAGGTAGGCATCGAACGGAGGAACTCCCAATTCAACAGGGAACCACGAAGTCAGAGGAGAATCGAATCGAAGCCAGTACGATAGCACAAACGCTGCTTCAATGGCAAGTACATCGGAGCCGACGGCCAGGAGCGGTATGAGAAAATCTTTGCGCCGGTTCGTCATGCGGATGGTTCTAACCGAATAATTCCTGTTCAGCCTGCTGAAAGATGATATGGCCGATGGTGATGTGGCCTTCCTGTATTCGCTGAGTGTCGTCGGAAGGAACGATAATGGCGATATCCACCAGGTCCTTGGATGCGCCGCCGTCTTTTCCAAGGAACCCTATCGTCTTGAGTTTCTTTGCACGGGCCTTCTGAAAAGCTCTATTAACACTCTCGGACTTGCCGCTGGTGCTGATCCCAATGAGCACGTCGCCCTCGTTGCCGAGAGCTTCCACCGATCGGGCAAAGACGTTGTCATACCCGATATCATTGGCTCCCGCTGTGAGCGTTGACGTATCCGTTGTCAATGCAATAGCAGGGAGACCCGGCCTTTTGATCGCCGGATTCAAGCGAATGACAAGTTCCGTTGCGAGGTGTTGTGCGTCTGCGGCGCTGCCGCCATTTCCGCAGAGCAATATCTTCTTGTTGTTCTTCAGAGCGTCCTTGACAATCTGGATTGCGTCGCCGATGGGAACGGCAAGTTGGTCTGCAATGCGCTTCTTGGTCTCAGCGCTTTCGCGCAGGGAATCGAGGATGAACTGTTGTCGGTTGGTCGTCATCAGGCTTTGACCTTTGCGGAGTGAACAGCTTCGGCAAATCTTCGGATGGTCCGGGTGTCATCCTGTTCTTCGGTGATCGTGCCCGTAACGAGGAACGATGCGCCGGCGGCGACCTTTCGGGCGGCTTCTTCAGGAGTCCGAATGCCGCCCCCGACAATCATGGGGAGGGAACACCGGCCGGCGATGGCCTTGATCATCTCATCGGGAACAGGGATATCAGCGCCGCTCCCTGCATCGAGATACAGGCATTTCATTCCGATGGTCTCTGCTGCGAGAGCATGCGCAACGGCAATGTCCGGCTTGTGGTCCGGAATCGGCTTGGTGTTGCTGACGAACTCCGCGGAGGTCGTCTTGCCCGTGCCGATGAGCATATAAGCCGTTGAGATCGCCTCGAGACCCATTTTCCGGATAATGGGCGCCGCAAGGACCTGGTTGCCAATCAGGTGCTCGGGATTGCGTCCGCTGATCAGGACAAGGAAGAGGATTGCATCAGCGACAGAAGAGATCTGAAAGAGGCTGCCCGGAAAAATGATTACGGGGACCGTGGTGTTTCGCTTTATGAGCGCAAGTTGTTTGTCGAGCTCATTGGTCATCATCAGGCTTCCGCCGACAAGGAATCCGTCGACGCCCGCTTCTGTTGCGGTGCGGACGAAAGAGGGAAGCTTGCCCTCGTCGATCTTGTCGGGATCGATGAGAATCAGATATCCGGCTCCTTGGTCCTCGCGAATTTGCGAAAGTCGTTCGAAAGTGGTCATGCTGTCTTCCCGTTTGTGGATAGAATCATTTGGCTGCGCTGAGGAACGAGCGCACGATCGATTCGGTGCTTTGAAGCGCTTCTTTCAGTTTTGCGACGTCCTTCCCGCCAGCGGTTGCCATGTTCGGGCGGCCCCCGCCTCCTCCTCCCAGAAGTTTTGCCACCGCTCCGACGATTTTCCCTGCCTCCAGCTTCTTCGAGGCAACCAGATCGTCCGTCACGATGCAAACAAGGGCTACTTTCTCATCGACAACAGAGGCGAGTAATCCGACACCGCTGCCGATCTTTGCCCGCAGGTTGTCGCCAAGAGATTTTAACTCATCCATCGACGTGACCGAGACCTGGGCAGACACGAGGCGCGAGCCGTTGAGCCGGATGCCCCGCTCCACGAGTAAATCAATATCGGCCGAGAGGGACCGGAGACGGCTTCTAGAGGCTTCTTTTTCAATCTGTTTCCGAATTTCGAGGAGGGAGAGAACCGCCTCCTCCAGTATTCTCCGCCGCTTGTCCTGGTCGCTGAATCCTTCCAGCAGACCGGTGATCGGCGGGAGTGGTCGTTTGGTGGCAAGAGCCCGCAAATCCCCGTCTATTCGATTCAATTGTTGTTCGGAATCTGTGCCCATGGGTCTTTCCGAAAGGATCTGGCGAGTTGCTGAGAGCTGTTCCCGCGCGTAGTCCAACCGTTCGGAAAAGTCGCGTTCGCGTATTGTAAGGAATTCCTGCGCGCGATCTGAAGTAACTGCTTCAATCCGACGGGTTCCGCTCGAAACACTGCCCTCCGAGCGAAACTTTAAAAATCCGATTTCTCGCGTGGACGCAACGTGCGTTCCCCCACAAAACTCCTTGCTGAATTCCCCGAATTGTACAACGTTGACGCGGTCACCATACTTGTCCCCAAAGAACATCAAGGCCCCCATTTTTTTCGCTTCTTCGAAGGGAATGTCCCGGTGGTGCTTGAGGACTATGTTCTCGCGGATCTTCTCGTTGACCAACGCTTCGATATCGGCCAATTGACGTTCATCCACGCCGGAAAAGTGCGTGAAATCGAAACGCAAGTGCTCCGGCGCCACCAACGATCCGGCCTGGTGTACATGCGTACCAAGGATCTTCCGCAGGGCCGCATGGAGGAGATGCGTGGCGGTGTGATTCTTCATGATAGCCAGCCTTCGCTCCTTATCAACACGCGCTGCCACCTCTTTGCCGAGCATCTTCCCAATAGGGCCCTGAATTCTATGGGCTATAACAGGCCCGTCACGTTGCGTGTCGATCACGCGGATGTTCATGCCTTCAAGTTCCAATGTACCCGTATCGCCCACTTGTCCGCCAGATTCGGCGTAAAAAGGGGTCTTGTTGAGGACAACATATTCGCCGGAGACTGTCTGTACGAGAGAACGACTTTCAAGTTTTTCATATCCAGTGAATTCCGAATGAGGAATTGTGGAATCCTTTGTCATGAACTTCAGGGTTTCGGGAACATCTCCGTGCTTGCCCGATACGCGGGATCTTGTTCGCTGCTCTTCAAGAAGTCTGTTGAATCCGGCTTCATCAACCTCGAGTCCCGCCTCGCGTGCCATTAATTGCGTAAGATCGAATGGAAAGCCGAACGTATCGTAGAGTTTAAAAACCTCTTCGCCTTCCAAAACCGTTCGGCCGGCACTTTTAAGGCCTTTGACGAGATTTTCGAAGATTTCAAGCCCGCGGTCCAATGTAGCGCTGAACCCCTCTTCCTCACCTTTGATGATCGCCTGAATGTGCAGTTCCTTCTCCCTGATTTCCGGGAAATTGGCGCCCATGGCCTTCACGAGAGTCGGAACGAGACGGAAAAGAAAGGGCTGTTCAAGTCCGAGGTTGTGACCGAACCTTGCGGCCCGACGGAGGATCCTGCGCAGAACATATCCCCGCCCATCGTTGGATGGGAGGGCTCCGTCTCCAAGTGCGAACGTGAGGGTCCGGATATGATCGGCAACCACTCGCATGCCAATATCGTTGTCTGACTGATCGGGCGGAATGGAGCCGTCCATGCGTCCGTCGTACGTTCTTCCGCTTACTTGGCTGACTTCACTGATCAGGGGTGTGAATACATCAGTGTCATAATTCGACATCTTGTCCTGCAGCACTGCGCAGATGCGCTCGAACCCCATGCCAGTGTCAACATGTTTTGCGGGGAGGGGAGTGAGAGTTCCGGATGCGTCCCGGTTGTACTGGATGAAGACGAGATTCCAGATTTCCATGACCTCTGCTTTCCCGGCATTCACCAGGCCGGCATCCGCGTCACCGTTAGGTGTCCTGTCAATGTGAATCTCCGAGCAAGGGCCGCACGGACCCGTTTCCCCCATTTCCCAGAAGTTGTCTTTGTGGCCGAAACGAAGGATATGGGCGGGATTAATGTCGGTTTCTGATTTCCACAGTTCAGCTGCCTCGTCGTCATCGGTGAAGACTGTCGCCCACAGGCGTTTCTTGGGAAGCCCCCAGACCTTTGTCAGCAATTCCCAGGCCCAGCCGATTGCCTCTTTCTTATAGTAGTCTCCGAACGACCAATTCCCCAGCATCTCAAAGAAGGTGTGATGATAAGTGTCGCGCCCGACTTCCTCGAGATCATTATGCTTGCCGCTGACCCGGATGCACTTTTGCGTGTCAACCGCTCGTCGATACGGGCGCGTGCCAGTTCCCAGGAACACGTCTTTGAACTGGTTCATGCCCGCGTTGGTGAACAACAGCGTCGCGTCGTCGAAGGGAAACACGGGCCCGCTTGGAACAACGGTGTGTCCCCGATCTTCAAAAAATTTCAAAAAACTATTTCGTATTTCTCTGGAAGTCATACTTCAATAGTCGTGTGCAGACCAATCTCTTCGAGGACTCCGGATACCTGCAAGCAACGGTTCATGGCGCCGTCAAAGACAACGGCCTTGCCTCTCGTATGGACCTCCCAGGCGAGAGCTTCGGCTCGGTTGGAATCACAACCGGTTGCCTTGATGACTTGTCCGATTACCTCGTCAAACGTATGGATGTCATCGTTGAAAAGGATGACTTTTGCAGGCTCCTGGTTCTTAACCTCATCGTCCTGAAGCACTTCCAGGACCGGGCTTTCCAAGGTACCTTCGTTTCCGCTGGTGCTGGCATGCATCGGTAAACCTCGTGAGAACCAAACGTACGCAAAAATAGCCTTGGTTTCAATTGAAGGTGGCAGGCGGAAGAGTGGATGAGAACCCGGCGGGAAAGGGTCACATGTTCCGGATGATTGCCTCTCCGAATTCAGAACACTTCACTTCGTTGGCGCCCTGCATCAGGCGGGCAAAATCGTAGGTGACAGTTTTGGACTTGATGGTTCTTTCCAATCCCCGGAGTATCAGGTCTCCGGCTTCCCCCCAACCGAGGTATCGTAACATCATTTCGCCGGAAAGGATCACCGATCCCGGGTTGACCTTGTCCTGATTCGTATACTTCGGAGCCGTTCCATGGGTGGCCTCAAAGACGGCAAAACCGTTCTCGTAATTAATGTTTCCCCCGGGAGCAATGCCGATTCCTCCGACCTGAGCGGCAAGAGCATCGGAGATGTAGTCCCCGTTGAGGTTTAATGTCGCTATGACGTCGTATTCAGCCGGACGTGTGAGGATTTGCTGAAGAAAATTGTCCGCGATGATGTCTTTGATCACAGTGCCCGATGGCAATTTTACCCACGGTCCGCCGTCCAGCAGCGTTCCGCCGAACTCCTTTTGCGCGAGCTCATAGCCCCAATCGCGAAACGCGCCTTCGGTGAACTTCATGATATTCCCTTTGTGGACCAGCGTCATAGACGGTCGCTTGTTGGCCAGGGCATACTGGATCGCGGCACGGATCAGGCGTATGCTTCCTTCGCGCGAAACCGGTTTGATCCCAATGCTGGAACTCCCCGGAAACCGGATTTTCTTCACGCCCATTTCCTTCTGAAGCCAATCAACAACCCGGGTCGCCTCCGGTGTCCCGGCCATCCATTCGATGCCTGCGTAAATGTCCTCCGTGTTTTCGCGGAAGATCACCATGCTCACTTTTTCGGGGTGTTTCACCGGAGAGGGGACGCCTTCAAAATAGCGGACAGGGCGAAGGCAGACGTACAGGTCGAGTATTTGCCGCAGGGCGACATTGATGGATCGGATGCCTCCGCCGACCGGAGTTGTCAGCGGACCCTTGATTGCCACCACATGGTTCTTGATGGCATTTATCGTGTCGTCATGCAGCCACGTGTTGGGGCCGTACACTGCATTGGCTTTTTCGCCCGCGTAGACTTCAAACCAGGCGATGCTTCGTTTTCCCGCATAGGCTTTTTGCACCGCCGCATCAAACACGCGCTGCGACGCCCGCCAGATATCTGGTCCAGTGCCATCACCCTCGATATATGGAATGACCGGGTGGTCGGGGACGTTGAGTGCTCCGTTGACAAATGTAATTTCCTGCCCGTTCGCAGGCTTTTGCAGTTTCACGTACTGGGACATTCTGGATTTCTCCTTGGGTTGGAACGCGGGGAAAACAGTGAACTCATTACGCCGGTTGATAGAGAAAAGGAAATCTATTAAAAAATGACGGGAAGTCAAAGAAAACGCCTGTCGGATTCCGTTGTATTCACGCCTTGATTCTGCAAGCCTCTTTTGGTATATTTTTTCCTGTCTTTGCAACCCACCACACATGAGGTTTTTCCATGAAGTCGACTACAATTCTCTTGATGCTCGTTGTTCTTGTTGTGCTCGTTACTTTCCAGGGGTTTCAGTGTGCCTCCTCTGAGTTTACAGGAGCAAAACTGGCAATTCAGCAGCAGAACCTCACTGAGGCGAAAAGGCTGCTTGAAATTGAAGTTCAGAAGAACCCGACGAACGAAGAAGCCTGGTTTTTGCTTGGAGGAATCCGGTCAGAAGAGGGCAATTTTGTTGGCATGAATCAGGCCTATGGTGAGGCCCTGAAGATTTCACAGAAGCACGTTACGGAAATCAAAGGGACACGGTACAATCGATGGGCCTTTCATTTGAACCGTGGGGCGGGGTACCTGGAGAGGGCGTCTCCCGAATCTTCGATGTTCTTTGACCAATCGTTGGAGGAATTCACCAAGGCCAGAGAGGCATGGCCGGACACATCGCTGACCTACCGATACATTGGGTATGCGTACAATAACAACTCACGATATGCTCAGGCCATTGATGCATTTCGAACGGCGTGGGACAAAGGAAAAGATGTGGAGTCGCTCAAACGCGCTGCCCGGCTCTATATCTACCAGGGTGATCAGCAAAAGAATGCGTTTGAGTCAGATAATGCCGACAAACTTAAAAACCTGAAAAACCTGCAAGGTGTCCGTCGGAACAACAGAAAAAGCGATGTGATTGCGGCACTGGGAGCTCCGGATAGAATCACGAGAGGCCCGCGTGGGTCGAAAAAAGAGGACCTGATCTACAACCGCTTTAATCTTACCGTAAGTATCGACGATGACAAGGTTACCAGAAAAACCTTCTCCAAACCGTACAATCCATCGATCGATTCGTCGAAATACCATGGTGCTCTGGTTGAATATGAGAAAGCCATCCAGCTCTTGCTGGAATCGAAGGGACTTGCCACGCGAGATTCAGAGACCCTCAGCATGCTTTTGACGGCCTACGTTCAGGCAAACCGGATTCAGGAAGCTATCGCAGAATACGAGCGAGCTGTGGAGTTAAACCCGGGAGACAAACAAAATCAATTTATTCTCGGGGTGCTGTATAGGAGCGCCGGTGATTATGAGAAAGCAGTTGCACGTTTCAGTGAGGCCTATGCACTGGACCCCGCATACACCGATGCTCTCTTCGATCTCGGAGCGACATATTATAATTGGGGAGTCGACATGATGCGGTTGGCGGATGAAAAGGGAGAGCCATCGATGGCCCACAAAGAAAAGTTCAAACTGGCGCTCCCGCACATCGAAAAGGTGTCGGAACTCAAGCCCGACGACATTCAGGTGTGGGAAACGCTTGGAACAATCTACGCGCAACTCGGCATGCAGGAGAAGGCCCTGGCGGCTTTCGATCGCGCCGACAAGCTTCGAGCCGGCAATTAGCCGGCGACGGCCTGGTTCATTCAACAGTGCCCATCAGAAACGATGGGCATTGTTTTATTTTTTTTGAGGAGTCCGACATGGCAGACCAGCCCCAACAGCAGCAAATCAATATCGAATTGGGCGAAAAGGAAGCGGAGGGGATTTACTCGAACTTGGCGATCATCACCCACTCGCCGGCGGAGTTTGTCATTGATTTCACGCGCGTCCTCCCGGGCATTCCCAAGGCAAGAGTCCACGCCCGGATCATCATGACCCCACAGCATACCAAAATGCTGCTCGGGGCGATCAAAGACAACATCGACAAATTCGAAAAGAAGTTCGGTGAGATCAAGATCGCCGGCGATCCTGCTGCCCAGGTCCTGGGATTTCAGCCGCCGCCAAAAGGGGAGAAGGTGAATTAGGAGTCGGCCTGTCCGCCGGAGCCGTTTCTCAGGCGCAGGCGGAAAGTCGGAAGTAAGCGGGATTGAGAACCGAAAACATCAGGAGACAAACGGAAATGAAACAGAAAAATGCAAAAGGAAATGCTGGATTCAACGAGGAAGTGCAACACGTGAGTTGAAGACTTCCCGTGGTGT